>JAFXWI010000023.1 GCA_017542915.1 Paludibacteraceae bacterium | reverse complement strand
TTCTCGTGGATCGGTAACAAGATCGGTCTGCCGGGTATGGATAATAACATCTATCTCCAGACGGGTGTGATCATGCTGATCGGTCTGTTGGCTAAGACCGCGATCCTTATTACCGAGTTTGCCAGCGAACGTCGCAAACAAGGTCTGTCGATTGTGGAGGCTGCGTTGGAGTCTTGTAGAGAGCGTCTCCGTCCGATCCTGATGACCGTCATCACGATGATCGTCGGAATGATTCCGTTGGTGATCACCGGTGGAGCTGGTGCGAACGGTAACCGCGCTTTGGCACTCGGTGTGGTAGGCGGAATGTCCATCGGAACGCTTGCTTTGGTATTCGTGGTTCCGGCATTCTTCATTGTCTTCCAGACCATCGAAGAGAAGATCAGCGGTAATCCCAAAATGGAGGAGAAAAGTGAAAATTGAAAGGAGAAAGGAATATGAATATGAAACAATATAGCATTTTTGCCCTTTTGCTGGCAATCTTTACTTTAAACTCTTGCGGGGTATATAAGAAATATCAATCTCAGACCGAAGCACCGGAGAACCTCTTCGGTACGGGTGACACGATCGCTCAATTGGCTCAAGAGGCATCGATAGCCGAGGTGTCTTGGCGTGAGTTCTTCACCGATCCGCTGCTTCGTCAACTCATCGATTCCGCCCTTGTCCGTAACACCGACATGCAGTCCGCCCGTCTTGCTGTAGAGCAGGCTCAGGCTTCGCTCAAAGCCGCCAAACTGGCGTACCTGCCTTCCCTCAGCCTTGCGCCGCAAGGAAGTGTGTCGGGTACGATGTCTAAATCCGGTTCAACCAGTTCGGCTACATGGGCGTATAACATCCCGCTTCAGCTGGATTGGAATATAGGCATCGCCGGTTCTGTGACGGTGAACAAACGCAAGGCGAAAGCAGTCTTGGAGCAAGCGAAAGCGATGCGTGAGGCTACACAGGCAAACCTCATCGCTACCGTAGCACAGGAGTATTACCAGCTCCTTCTGCTTGACCGTCAGTTGGCTATCCTCACCGAGACCGACAGCCTCTGGGCTGTCTCGCTGGAGATGGAGCGTGCCCTTTGGGAGAACGGTAAAGCCTATTCGACGGCTGTGGAGCAGATGGAGGCTTCGACCCTCGATGTCAAGATGCAGATACTGAGCACCAAACGCAGTATCTTAACGGCAGAGAGCGAGCTTTGCAAACTGCTTCGTCAGACGCCGCAAGAGATCGCCCGTAGTTCGTGGGGTGCGTACAAACTGCCTGAGCGTTTCGGTACCGGTGTACCTGCAGCTCTCTTGCAGAACCGTCCGGATATCAAAGCCGCCGACCAAGCTTTGGCTCAAGCGTTCTATAACACCGCTGCCGCTAAGTCGCAGTTCTATCCCTCTCTTTCGCTTTCAGGCTTGATCGGTTGGACTAACAACGGAGGTCTGATTGCTAATCCGGGGGCACTGCTTATGCAGGCTGCGGCTTCGTTGGTACAACCGATCTTCGCGCAAGGCAAACTGAGTGCGCAACTCAAGATCGCCAAGTACAACCAAGAGGATCAACTCAATAAATATGTGCAGACCGTTATTGATGCCGGTAATCAAGTCAACGAAGCTTTGGCAGACTGTCAGATCTCCGCAGAGAAAGATGTGCTGTATAAGCGTCAGGTGGAGGTACTGCGTAACGCCTATGAGGGCACGCATGAGTTGATGAACAATGGTAAAGCCAGCTATATCGAGGTGCTCACCGCCCAGGAGTCGTACCTCACCGCGCAGCTCAACGAGGTAACGAACCTCTATAACGGCTCACAAGCCATCATCGGTCTCTACATCGCCCTTGGCGGTGCGACGAAATAACAAAAAAAAAGCAACTCGCTCGAGTTGCTTTTTTTTGACCGCTGCGCTTTCTTACATTCTCTCCGGCATCTCGATACCGAGGAGACCCATTGCGGAGCAAAGCACTTTCGCTACGTTCTTGGCAAGGAGCAGACGCAGTGCCTTTTTAGCGGGATCGGGCTCATTGAGGATGCTGAGGTCGTGGTAGAACGAGTTGAAGTCACATGCGAGCGCGTACGCGTAATTACATAGGATCGCGGGCGAGAACTCGTCTCCGGCAGTACGCACGGCAGAGGGGTACTCGGTCAAACGCTGAATGAGCGCTAACTCCTTCGGATCGAGGGAGAGCGTCTCTCCCTTCAGGGCGGAGGTAGATTCTCCTTCCGCTTTTCTCAAAACGGATTGAATACGCGCGTAGGTATATTGAATGAACGGACCTGTGTTGCCGTTGAAATCAATGGACTCAGCGGGGTTGAAGAGCATATTCTTACGCGGATCGACCTTGAGGATGAAGTACTTGAGCGCCCCCAGACCTACCATACGAGCGATTTCGTCGCTCGTAAGACCGCTTTCGCTGTTAGACCGCTTTGCTGTAAGACCGCTTTGCTGTAAGACCGCTTCGCTGTTAGATTTTTGGAGATAGATCTCACGTGCATCTTCGATCATCTTCTCCATCAGATCATCGGCATCAACTACCGTACCCTCACGGCTCTTCATCTTACCGTTCGGCAGTTCCACCATACCGTATGAGAAATGTACGAGTTCCTTACCAAACGGGAAACCGAGACGGTCAAGTAGGATAGACAGGACTTTGAAATGGTACTCTTGTTCGTTGCCGACCACATAGACCATCTTGTCAATGGGGTAGTCTTGGAACCGCAGTTTAGCGGTACCGATATCCTGCGTCATATAGACCGAGGTGCCGTCCGAACGGAGCAGCAGTTTCTCATCCAGACCGTCCTTGGTGAGGTCAGCCCAGACGGAACCGTCCTCACGGCGGTAGAACTGACCGGAGGCTAAACCTTTCTCCACCTCCGACTTGCCCTCCAAGTAGGTATTCGATTCATAGTAGATCTTATCGAAGGAAACGCCCATTTTGCGGTAGGTCTCGTCAAAACCGGCATAGACCCAACTATTCATTTTTGCCCACAGACTACGTACTTCCGGGTCATTGGCTTCCCATTTACGGAGCATCTCTTGCGCTTCGAGCATGAGCGGAGCCTCGCGTTTAGCGGTCTCTTCGTCCTTACCGGAAGCCATCAGTTCGGCTATCTGTTTCTTGTATTCCTTGTCAAAACGCACATAGTAATCACCGATGAGGTGGTCGCCTTTCTTGCCGCTTGACTCGGGTGTCTCGCCGTTACCGAACTTCAACCATGCGAGCATGGACTTGCAGATATGAATACCACGGTCGTTGACGATATTGGTCTTCACAACCTTCCATCCGTTCGCCTCTTGGATCTTCGCAATCGAATAACCGAGCAAGTTATTACGCACGTGACCGAGGTGCAGCGGTTTGTTGGTGTTCGGAGACGAATACTCCACCATCATGAGGGGATGTACCTTTTGGTCATTTGCCATTTGGTTATTGGGACGATCGAAACGACCGTAGTGATCGTCGGCATCGATGCCTTGGAGTTGCTCAACCCAGAACGCATCAGAGATACTGAGGTTCAGGAATCCCTGTACGGCATTGTATTTGGAGATGATGTGCGCCTCTTTGGTCATCCATTCTCCTATTTCGGCAGCTACCTGAGTCGGCGCTTTGCGAGCCAACTTAACGAAAGGAAAGACCACCAAGGTGATGTTTCCCTCAAACTCAGGACGGGTCTTTTGCAAGGATATCTGGCTGTCCTCGGCATCGACGTTATACAACGCCTTCACTGCCGCTTTTGCCAATTCGGTTATTTGTTGTTCTAAACTATTCATGATCTAAATTGAAAGTGATATCTTACATCATACATCATACATCATCCATCTTACATCATCTTCGGATACTTGCGGAACCAAGAAGAGATCTTGAGACGGATGACGCCGAGGAGGGCTTCGGAGAAGATTCCTCCGCTCATCTTCGAGGTGCCCAATACACGGTTGACGAAGATGATCGGCACTTCGGTGATCTTAGCACCACATTTATAGGCGGTGAACTTCATCTCTATCTGGAAGGCGTAGCCTTTGAAACGGATCTTGTCCAGTTCGATGGTCTCTAACAGTTTGCGTCGGTAGCAAACGAAGCCGGCAGTGGTGTCATGGATCTTCACGCCGAGGACAGTACGCACGTATTTGGATGCGAAATAGCTCATCAGCACGCGTCCCATAGGCCAGTTGACCACGTTGACCCCCGTCACATAACGGCTACCGATAGCGAGGTCGGCACCCTCAATCGCACAAGCGTCATAGAGTTTGAGCAGGTCTTTGGGGTTGTGACTAAAATCGGCGTCCATCTCGAAGATATAGTTCGCTTTGTGCTCGATTGCCCATTGGAATCCGGCTATGTAAGCCGTTCCCAGACCTTGTTTGCCTTCGCGCTCGATGAGATGAATACAGCCTTTGTATTTGCCGTCCATCATGCGTTTGACGATCTCCGCCGTTCCGTCCGGCGAACCGTCATCGATGACGAGTACGTTGAATAGTATCGGCAACTCCATCACCGCGGTGATGATTGCTTCGATGTTCTCTCTCTCGTTGTAGGTCGGGATAATTACCAATCTTTCCATACTAACCGTTTAACGTTTTTTATTTATAAAAAACCATTTTAACCTTTTAACGTCTCGTGCTATGAGACATTTTAACTATCTAACATCATCAATGATTTTATCATTGAGGATATATGTGGGACTTGGCGAGGTGCGAGCCAGCGGCTTGAGGAAGATATCGCTACCGGGCTCGATCTCAATCTCCTCCAAGTACTCCTTGACGGTGTTGTAAGCTACCTCGGGGTCGTTGTTCTCTAAGGACAAGTGGCATAGCCAAACGTTTCTCAGTCCGGGATGCCAGTTACGCTCCAAGAGCGCACCACAGGTGTCGTTGCTCTGATGACCGCGCGGACTAAGAATCCGTTCTTTTAGGTAAGTGGGGTAGGGACCGTTGAGCAACATATGCTCGTCATGGTTTGCTTCGATCACGAGGTGGTTCGCCGTACGGATATATGCCTCCATCTCGTCGTTCACCGAACCGCAGTCGGTCATCAACACAAATCGCTGATCCATATAATCGATGCAGTACCCCAAACAGTCGGTGGAGTCGTGCTCAATATGGAAAGTGTTGATCTTCATGCCGAACAGATTCCATTCTTTGCCTTTCTCGAAATACCGACGGCTCGTTCTGAGCTTCTCGCGGACTCCGTAGTTGCGGTCTATACCCTCGTGGATCTCAGCAGTGGTGTAGATAGGTATCTTCACCCGCTCTCCCAATGTACCGACCGCACGGATATGATCCGCATGATCGTGCGTCACCAAAACGCCCATGATATTGGGGAAATCGAGACCCATCTCGCGCAGGTTCTTCTGAATCTGCCGAGCCGAGATGCCTGCGTCAATCAGCACCCCTCGCTGACGGGTACCGAGGTAGTAACAATTACCGCTACTACCGCTCGCAAAACATCTGAATATGAGTCCGTTTTCCTCCATACTATCAAAAAATCGTGCAAAGATACGAAAAAATTTGCATATGTGCAAGAATTTTTGTAATTTTGCACCGAAAAAATGAAAATAGTACACTTTAATATATCATAAATCGTAAAATCGTCAATCATTATGATCCTAATTGCCGACAGCGGAAGTACCAAAGTCCATTGGTGTCTTCTAACAGCCAGCGGACAGTGTTCGGATGTTTTTACCGACGGCATCAATCCGCTTTTTCAAACGACTATCGCTATGCAGAACAGTATCTCTAACCAACTTCTGCCGCAGATAGCGCCTCTCTTGTGGGCGGGCACGCTCACGCATATTTTTTTCTATGGTGCCGGATGTACGCCGGAGAAGAAGATCTTTGTTCAGAAAGCCTTGGAGACGGTCTTCAAGAAAGCCGAGGTGCATGTGGAGTCCGACATGCTCGGTGCAGCGCGTGGCTTGCTCGGTCACAACTCCGGTGTGGCTTGTATCCTAGGTACCGGTTCCGGTAGCTGTTTCTATGACGGCGAGAAGATTGATTGGTGTGTGCCATCCCTTGGTTATATCCTTGGCGATGAGGGTTCGGCGGCTGTTCTCGGCAAACGCTTAGTGGGAGACCTGCTTAAGAACCAACTTGGTGACGATCTTAAAGAACTCTTCTTTAAGGAATACGAGACTTCCATGGCGGATATCATAGAGAAGGTATATCGTCAACCCTTCCCGAACCGCTTCTTGGCGAAGCTCTCTAAGTTCTGTGCCGATCATATTGACGATCCCCGTATTCATGACCTCGTCTATGATCATTTTGTGCAGTTCATTCGCAGAAACCTCGTGCAGTATTTCCAAAAGTCAAATGACCAAATCTCCAATGCCAACGGAGTTGGTTTCGTAGGTTCGATTGCGTATTACTACAAACCGATCTTGGAGGAGGCGATGCGTGCCGAAAAACTGCCTTTAGGCATGGTGCTCAAAGACCCGATAGAGGGACTCAAAGAGTATCACCGTTCTGCCATCGTTCCTACTACCGAATAACAAAAAATCGACCTTTGCGAGCATTTTTTCTCGTTTTTCTTGCATATGTCAAAAAAAAGCAGTAATTTTGCAGCGCAAAATGGTTTGGACGAAAAAACAAACAGAAAAAGCAAACAAAATTAACAAACAAATAATTAAACACATGATTTATTCAAAAGAAGTACAAGAAATGTGCGTAGTAGCAAAAGGCCCGAAACACGGACCGGCTCCTATTCCCGAAGAGGGCAAATGGGTGAAAGCTACGGAGATCAAAGACATCTCGGGTATGACGCACGGTATCGGTTGGTGTGCTCCGCAACAGGGAACATGCAAACTGAGTCTGAATGTAAAGAATGGTATCATCGAAGAGGCGCTCGTAGAGACCATCGGTTGTTCGGGTATGACTCACTCGGCTGCTATGGCCGCAGAGATCCTGCCGGGCAAGACGATCCTTGAGGCGCTCAACACCGACCTCGTTTGCGACGCTATCAACACCGCTATGCGTGAGCTCTTCCTGCAGATCGTTTACGGTCGTACGCAG
>JAFXWI010000022.1 GCA_017542915.1 Paludibacteraceae bacterium | reverse complement strand
GTTCCGCCCCCTTTTAGTTCTCGTTAATAGCTACTATTTCAGCGCTTTGCGAATCAGCGGAACAATCTCCGTATTATCGTGCCATCCGCTGAATAGATGCGCTTTCTTGCCGATTGCAAAAATAGGCACTGCATGTGCGCTGTGAGCGCGGGTGGTCCATCCTATATGTGCTTTCTTGTTCAGCAACGCGATACCCTCGTTGCCTAAGGCGTTTACGGACTTATACATATTCTTGGCGTCTTTGGCTTTGCCGTGACACGCTTTCTTGTAGATCTCCTTCAACTCTTTCTCTTCGTCTGCGCTGATCTCCACTTTTTCCCAGAAACCCAACTGCTCTTTGTAAATCTTCTTTACTGCCTCCCAACTCGGTTTCTTGTTCTCTTTGAATAACTGCGTGAAGAGATCGCTCAACAACCAAGCCGAGCATTGCTGGTTTTGGAGGATATCCAGATGCAGCGTGTAGTCGCTGTTACCGAGTGCCAAACCGCCTGTCTCATGGTCTGCTGTCACGAGGATAAGCGTCTCATCGGGGTGCGCTTGGTAGAACTTATAAGCTACTTCCATCGCTTCGTTCATGTCCCAAAACTCACCGAAAGCCGTAGCGGCGTCGTCTGCGTGACACGCATAATCGATCATGCCGCCCTCAACCATCATAAAGAAACGCTCGTAGCGGTTGTCCAAAAACGGTATAGCGGTGCTTACTATCTGCGCTAAAGTCAAGTCGCCCTCTTTGCGGTCGATGGCGTAAGGGAGATTAGAACCATGTTTGGCACCTTGGTCATCGTCTTTCTGCACCATGATCAGCTTGGTCTCTTGTACCGGCATGGTGCTTTGCGGCTGATCGTTCAGCAGCACTTTCTGTGCCTCTTCGTAACCGTGCGCGATGGTGTAGCCTTTCTGCTCTGCCAAACGGTAGAGGTTTACTGCCTCATCGTCATTCTTTCCCTCCGGATGATGAAAACCTGCGCCGCCGAAGAAATCAAAACCGCTCTCACTCAGCTGCTGACCTATAGTATAATAATGATTGCGCTCGCGTACGTGCGCGTAGAAAGCACCCGGAGTAGCATGATCGATCGCTACCGTCGTCATGATACCGATTCCCCAGCCTTTTTGCTTCAACTCTTCGGCAATCGTACTCAGGTGTTTGCCGTTCTCGTCCAGTCCCAACGTGCCGTTCGTGGTCTTGCTGCCCGTTGCCAGACACGTTCCTGCCGCTGCACTGTCGGTGATGCCGTTGCTCTTGGAGTACGTCGAGGCGCTTCCCGAGTACGGAAAAGTGCTCATCAGACTCGGCACCCTTCCCAACGGTGTGCCCTGTATCGCCGAGCGGTACATCTCTGCGCCTAATACTTGGTTGGAACCCATTCCGTCTCCAATGAAGTAAAAGACGTACTTAATCTCTGCGTTTGCTGCTACTGCTACGATGAGCAGTACTGCTAATAGAATTCTTTTCATTATTGTCTTTTGTCTTTAGTTCTTTCGCCTTCTTATTATGCCTCTTCCGCTTTCGGGCTTCTCGGCGTTTGGCTGCCTGTTTGGCTTCGCGTTCCTCTAAGGTGAGGTGTGGCGGTGGTTCTATCCCTTGTTCGCGCAAACGCTGGTCTTGTATCTCCTGTTGGTGTTCGATCATCTGCTCTTTGTCCTTGCGCTTGAGGGCAATGACCTCTTCTTGACGCAGCGGCTCATGAGCCAACAAATCTTCGTAGATCAGCAGCGTAGCCCAAGCGTCCGTACTGGCGTACCGTGCCTGCTCAGGAGTCAGATGGCTGTTCTCCCAGTTGGTCAACTGCTGGGCTTTGGAGATCTTCTTGTTGAAACAGATAGCGAAGATCTTCTGCAACCCCAAATCCAAGATGCCGTATTGCGCTACCATCGATTGTACGTCCACACAATTGGCAGGGGTGAAATCATGCCTGCGTCTCAGACCGTTGATGTCGTCCTTGAACGCCAAACCCACCTTGCAGATCTTCGGGTCGGCGAATACCTGCGCTAAGGCTTCGGGCATACCTATATGGGTCAGCCTGAAGAGGTAGCACCGCTCATGCGTAGCGATCTGCACCAGCGCCGTGGGGTAGTGTATCCCTCTCTGGAAACTCGGGCGAGCCTCTGTGTCCACACCTAATACAGGTTGTTGCTTCAGGTAAGCTACCGCGTCCGCTACCTGTTCCTCGCGATCCACTACAATCACCTCGCCCTCAAAGGCTACTACCGGCATCCATTGCAGCAGATCCTTATTGATTCTATGTATATAATGATTTTCTTCCACGTATATCTCTAAACACTAAACTCTAAACACTCAACACTCAACACTCAACTTTCAGCTCTCAGCTCATGCAACGCTCTCATCACAGCGAGCACTTTCAGCCCCCAGTGAGCCTCAAACGCCTCTTTGCAAACCACTACCGCATCGTGCATGATCGGCTCCTCACCAGTCTGGAAGGCTGCCGCTAAGTCTTTCAACTCTTGGTAGATGTCCGCCAAACCTTCCGAGATATACGCTGTCTGCACCTCGTCGGTGTAGATGCCTTGATCTACGAACACGTCCAAATAGGCGTCGTCCGAACCTAATAACTCACGCATTCCTACCAACACATAGTTGTAGTCCTCTTCGGTCACGAACCGCTGCGGCTCGTCTTCCATCATCGGCTCTTCCTCTTCTACTAACCGCGTACGCAGGTACAATATCGGCAGCAGACGTAATAACTGTTCACGCCATTCTTCGCGCGTGTACTCATTGGCTTTTTCTACCAGCAGACAGGTCTGCGCAGCTGCGGTCACAAAAGCAATAGTGGACTCTTTATATACTAAACTTTCCATAATTATTTCAAAAAACAGCGCAAAGGTACAAAAAAATTTGCATATATGCAAAAAAATGCGTAACTTTGCACGATTTTTTTGAGACCCTCAATCGTAAATCGTAAATCATCAAATCATAAATATATATGGATGTTATCAATCTCTCCGAGCAAAACAGCGTGCTCAACCACTATCTTCGTGAAATCCGCGATGTGAATATTCAGAAGGATCCTCTCCGTTTCCGTCGTAATATTGAGCGAATCGGTGAATTCATGGCTATCGAAGTCAGCAAGAAGCTTCATTATGAGCCGACGGAAGTACAGACGCCCCTTGGCGTTGCGCCGGTGAATGTGATCTCTGACCAACTGGTATTGGCTACTATCCTGCGTGCAGGTATGCCTTTGCACCATGGTTTTCTGAATGTCTTCGACCGTGCGGAGAATGCGTTCCTCAGTGCGTACCGTCGTCTCAATGCCGCCGGTGAACTGGAGATCGTTGCGGAGTACATGGCAGCTCCGGCAATAGATGGCAAGACGCTGATTGTAGCGGATCCGATGTTGGCTACCGGTATGTCTATGGAGGTCGGTTATCAGGCGCTGCTCAAGCACGGTCGTCCTTCTCATGCTCACCTCTGTTGCGCGATTGCTACGCCGCAGGCGATTGAAGCGGTGCGTAAGGCGCTCAACGACAGTCCCGATGTTACCCTCTGGTGCGCTGCCGTTGATCCGATTCTCAATGAGAAGAAATATATCGTTCCCGGTCTGGGCGATGCCGGAGATCTGTGTTACGGAGTAAAAATCCACCTCTCTGAGCGTCCGTAAATCGTATATGACTTTCATGCCTGCCGTGCTTCTAACGGCAGGCATTGCTATTCTCAGCCTGACGGAGAGCACCCATATGCCCGCCGTCTCTGTCAGTGACAAACTGATGCATGGTGTGATGTACCTGCTCTTGGCGGTCTCATGGATGATCCCCGTTCGCCGTCCGGTGTGGGTCTGTGTGGCGGTGACGCTCTACGGCGCGTTGTTGGAACTCCTTCAGTATGCCTGTACGCTCACCCGTTCGGGCGAATGGATTGACCTTCTTGCGGATTTCCTCGGTGCTCTCCTTGGTGTCCTTTCCATGATCCTTTTCCAACGCGTCTATAAAATGGTACATGGTAAATGACCAAATGGTAAATGAACAAATTATTTGACATAGCATTGAGTCTGCTCTTCCGTTCCCGCTTACGGCAGTCGCTCTCTTTGGTCGGACATTATGGTTCTGCCGAAGAGGCTTGGCGTCATCTGAACGAACCGGGTATGAACGAGGCTTTGGTGCAAGCCGAGCGCGAATGGAATTGGATCAACGCCCACGGGATTCGCGTGTGGACGCTTACCGATGAGGATTATCCGTATCGTCTGCGTCAGTGTCCCGACAGACCGCTTGTCCTCTATTCCAAAGGCAATGTACATCCTTCGGAGGGTCATGTAGTGTCCATCGTTGGCACACGTCGTCCCACGGAGCGCGGCAAGGAACTGACCAACGCTTTCGTGCGCGATCTGGCTTCCCGTCTGGACTCCCTCACGATAGTGTCCGGAGGTGCGTATGGCATTGACATAGCTGCTCATCGCGCGGCGCTCCAATACGGTGTCCCGACGATCATCATTCCGGCGCACGGTCTGGATCGCATCTATCCGTTCAGACATCGTCCCGAAGCTATAGCTTCGCTCGAACGGGGAGGCATCCTCACGGAGTTTCCGTCCGGTACCGAACCCATCGCCTCTAATTTTGTGCAACGCAACCGAATCGTAGCAGGTTTGGCGGACGCAGTAGTGGTGGTGGAGTCGCGGGATAGAGGCGGCAGTCTTATCACTGCCCGCATGGCGTCGGATTATAACCGCGAACTCTTTGCTTTCCCCGGCAGACCCGATGACATCTCTTCGGCGGGATGTAATCAACTCATTCAGTCCTCCAAGGCGCAACTCATCACCTCTGCCGATGATCTTATTGAGACCATGCAGTGGAAAACGACTACCATCTCTCACAGCCCAGCGGATACACAAACGACGATGGTCGGGCTCTTGGATGACCTTACGCCGGATCAGCAGACCCTGCTCGCCAAACTCAACGAAGCCGAAGAAGGACTGCATATCAACCTCCTCGTCATGGAGACCGAACGGGCGTATTCGGATGTCTCTTCCGATCTGGTTTCTCTCGAGCTGCAAGGCCTCATCCGATCCCTGCCGGGCGGTATATACCGCCTCGTTCGGTGATTTTTGGGACAATTCCTAAAAAAAACGCGCTTTTATTTGCATATATGCAAAATTTTTAGTAACTTTGCAGCCGATTTTGAAAAACAACTATCGTAAATCGTTTAATCATAAATAATCATGAATTCAATGAAGTATTTGGGAGTTATCCTGTTGCTGCTGGGCGTTGTGTGCTTGGTGCTTTACAAATTCGCTGCTCCGGAGAACTGGCTCTTGGCAACCTCGATGGTATTGGAGCTTGGCGGTATTTTTACGTACATTTTTGTTAATAAAAGGGCTTAACGCAAGCCTGATCTCGTAAGGCAAACTGAATCACATGGCAGGTCAGGGTGGTTTCAATGATGCTGTGAAGTATCACTTGACGGGTATGTATCAGGACTGGTTCCTCGATTATGCCTCGTATGTGATATTGGAGCGTGCTGTGCCCGCGGTTGAGGATGGTCTCAAACCTGTGCAGCGCCGTATTCTGCATGCTATGAAGCAGGTGGATGACGGTAAGTACAACAAGGTGGCGAACATCGTCGGTCAGACCATGCAGTACCACCCGCACGGCGATGCCTCTATCGGAGACGCACTCGTACAGCTCGGCCAGAAAGATCTGCTCATTGACTGTCAGGGTAACTGGGGAAACGTCCTCACGGGCGATGGAGCTGCGGCTCCTCGTTATATCGAGGCACGCCTCTCCAAGTTCGCGCTGGAGACGGTCTTCAATGCCAAGACCACCGAGTGGATGAAGTCCTATGACGGTCGTAAGAACGAGCCTATTCATCTGCCGGTAAAGTTTCCGCTGCTCCTTGCTCAAGGTGTGGAGGGTATTGCGGTCGGTCTGAACTCGAAGATCTTGCCTCATAACTTCAACGAGTTGTGCGACGCCTCCTTGGCGTACCTCCGCAATCAGGAGTTTTCCTTATATCCCGATTTCCCCACCGGTGGTGTCATCGATGTCACTCGTTACAACGACGGTGAGCGCGGTGGAGTAGTGAAGATCCGTGCCCGTATTCAGAAGGCGGACGACAACAAGACCCTGATCATCACGGAGATACCTTACGGTACTACCACCTCGAAAATCATCGAGACCATCCTCAAGGCAAACCAGAAAGGGAAGATCAAGATCAAGAAGATCGATGATTTCACGGCAGACACCGCACGTATTGTAGTGCAGCTCGCTCCGGGTTCGTCCTCGGACAAAGCGATCGATGCGCTCTATGCCTTCACCGATTGCGAGGTGAATATCTCGCCGAACTGCTGTGTGGTGGAGAACCGCAAGCCGATCTTTACATCCGTCTCTAACCTCCTCAAACTGTCTTGCGATAACACTAAAGCGCTCCTCAAATGGGAACTCGAGATCGAGAAATCCGAACTCGAAGAGAAGTATTTCTATACCTCTCTGGAGAAGATCTTCATCGAGAACCGCATTTATAAGCAGGAGGGTTACGAGAACGCGCCGAACAAGGAGAAACTCATCGAGTTTGTGGACAGTGCCCTCACGCCGTTCAAGCCGCAACTCATCCGCGAGGTGCGTACCGAAGATATCGAGAAGCTCTTCGAGATCCGCATGATTCGAATCACCAAGTTCGACTCCAAGAAAGCGGACGAACTGATGAAGGACTTGGAGAAGAAGATCAAAGCTTGCGTCAAGAACCTCAACCACCTCACGGATTATACCATCGCTTGGTTTGAGATGCTCAAAGCCAAATACGGCGATGCGTGGCCGCGTCGCACCGAGGTGCGTAACTTCGGTGCTATCAACGTCAAAGCGGTTGTTGAGAACAACGAGAAACTCTATATCAACCGTGAGGAAGGCTTCATCGGTACGAGTCTCAAGAAGGACGAATACCTCTTCGATTGCTCCGACATTGATGACCTCATCGTCTTCCATAAGGATGGTAAATACAAGATTATCAAGGTAGCCGAGAAACTGTTCATCGGTACCGACATCCTGCATATAGCTGTCTTCCAGCGTGGCGATGACCGCACGGTCTATAATGTGGTCTATCGTGATGGTAAGAAAGGTACGTATTTCATGAAGCGTTTCAACGTCACCGGCGTAGCGCGCGACAAGGAATACGATCTCACGCAAGGTACCCCGGGTTCGAAGATCATCTATTTCACCGCAAACCCCAACGGCGAGGCGGAGATCATCCGTGTGACACTCAAACCGGCCTTGCATCTCAAAAAACTGGAGGTCTGCAAAGATCTCTCTGAACTGGCTGTCAAGTCCCGTACCGCACGAGGCAACGTCCTTACGAAATTCGAAGTCAAATCCATCACCCTCAAGCAGAAAGGTCACTCGACCCTCGGCGGACGTAAGGTGTGGTTCGATCCCGATGTGCTGCGTGTCAACTATGACGAGCACGGAGTCTATCTGGGTGAGTTCTGGGACGAAGACCGCATCCTCGTCATCAATACCGATGGTACTTATTATACCACCACCTTCGATCTCACCGCTCATTTTGAGGATAACATCCTCCGTATAGAGAAACTCAATACCGAGAAAGTTTGGTCGCTCATTCAGTGGAACGGAGAACTCAAGTATTATTACGGTAAACGTTTCCGTCTGGACGATGCGAATGCGAAGCTGCAATCCATGCTTGGTGACGACAAAGACTCCCGTATCGCAGTGCTCTCCGATCGGGCTGAGGCTACTTTCCGTATTCACTTTGCAGATGAGTCCAAACCGGTACTCGACATCCTCATGGAGGACTTCATCGACGAGAAATCTGCGAAGGCAAAAGGCAAACGTGTCTCTACCCTCGAGATAGCATCCATCGAAGACATCACTCCCGAGCCTGAGGTGTCCCCCGATGAAACGGGGGAAACCTTAGACGGAAGGGGGAATGATGACGATTTCGATACCCCGGAATCTCCAGAATCTACGGAATCAACGGAACCAACGCAAACCACACCAACTCCGGATACTACGTCGTTAGACATAGACGGCGTTAAAATGACGATCGAGACACCCAAAGATACCCAATTGGATCTCTTCTAAATCTCAAATCTCAAATGTCAAATAAAAAATACGATATACTGCTGGGCAGTGCATCGCCAAGAAGGCGTGCGCTGCTCGAAGGTTTAGATATCCCCTTCACAGCTATCTCCATCGATGCCGATGAGTCCTTTCCGAACGAACTGCAAGGCGGGGATATACCTTATTATATCTCGCGTGCGAAGGCGCGTGCGTACGAGCCGAACCTCCGGACTGATCAACTCCTGATAACCGCAGACACAATCGTCTGGGCAGACGGACACATGCTCGGCAAACCCCATGACGAGTCCGAAGCGGTAGCGATGCTCCGTGCCCTGAGCGGCAAAACGCATCAGGTCTTCACGGCTGTCACCTTTGCCGAAAAGGGGAGAGAGATGGAGACAATAGTGGACAAGACCGACGTTACTTTTGCTGAACTCTCCGACGAAGAGATCCGCTATTATGTCTCCAAATACCGTCCCTTTGACAAAGCCGGTGCCTATGGTGTACAAGAGTGGATCGGCTATGTGGCTTGTACCGAAATACGCGGTTCGTACTTCAATGTGATGGGCTTTCCGGTGCAAAAAGTATATGAAATGTTAAAAAAATGCAAAAAAATATAAAATTTTTGCAAAAATATTTGCATATATGAAAAAAATGTTGTACCTTTGCAGCCGATTGTATAACAAACACATTTTTATTAACTTAATTTTATAATTACGATGAAAAAATTATTCTTTGTAGCAGCTGTTGCTATTGCAGCTCTCTCGTTCTCTTCTTGCAAGAAAACTTGTACATGTACTGAAGCAAAAACTGGTGTTGAGCAGAAAATCAAAACTGACAGCCAGTACAAAACTTGCTCTGACATCGAGGATCTCTTGGAGTCAACTGCTGATAGTCAGGGTGCAAGCTGGCAGAGTTGGTCCTGCAAGAAGTAATCTTGTGGAAAACAGGTCACTCTTTTTAGGGTGACCTTTTTTTTCGTTATGAAAGTATTATCGTATATTAGCACAACAATCCTTGGACTGATGTTCTTGCTCTCGGCTTTTGCTAAAGCTTGGGATGCGGAAGCTTTTGCCGATATGTTATTGCTGTACGGTCAGCCTTGGTTTAGTATTGGTGCTCCGCTTGTTATTGGTGTGGAAGCCGTACTGGGAACGGCTTTATTGCTGCGTGTGCAACCTCGTTATAGCGCATTGGCGGCAGATGTCTTCTTGATAAGCGTTAGTGCCGTTTTTGCCTATGGAGTAGTTGCGAAAGGAATACATGACTGCGGTTGTTTTGGCGCGCTTTCCAGATATTATACTTCGAGCCCGTGGATGACGTTTGTGCGAAATGCGGTGTTTGGACTGATTTCTATTCCTGCTTTGGTGGAGCAACCGAAGTCGGAAACGTATGTCTGGCAGAAATTGACCGTGGGCGTTGGGGTGGCTGCTTTAGCTTCTTTCATCTGCGGTTTGGCTATGAGGGACTCGTTCGAGTTGCCCAAACAGTCTCTGGTGGAGAATGAGAACGATCGGGCACAAACGATGGAGAAACTGAAAGCCCTTTATCCCTTTGATGCCGATTCGTCATACGTGGTCTATTTGTTTTCTTTCTCATGTGCGTATTGCCAAAATTCATTTGCGAATGTGCAGCAATACCAGCAGTTTCACGCTGTCGATAAAGTAGTTGGTATAGCCGTAGAAGACGAGGAGGCGAAGGAGCGGTTTTATCGTATCTATCAACCCCAAATAGAGATCCGTACAATACCGCAAAAAGAGATGATGAATCTTACCAACGTATTGCCTATTGGATTGCTGATTATGGGGGATTCTATACGAAATGCAGAGTCTGGAACGATCACTTCACCCGGTATTTTTATAAAATAACACAAAAAAGTGGCATACACTATTGTGTATGTCGTTTTTTTTTTGTAACTTTGCAGCCTAATTTGGATTGATGTGTATGAAAATGAATAATATCTATTCAAAAGCGTTGCTTTTGTTACTGATGATGATGGCGGTACTTCCGATGGCTGCGCAGCAGTTACCGGATCCGCATTTTGAGAACTGGGGGGGTAAGTTCAACGGCGATAAACAGCTGACCGATTGGCATGGCTCTAATGTGAATCAAGCGGGATTTAAGTTTACGTTTATGTACCAAAAACCGGGTCGCACCGGATATAGTGCGTATGTGACAGACCGTGCGGTCGGTATTCCCAAACTGGGTATCGGCGCTATTGGACCTGGTTATCTGTCTTTAGGTACACCGTGGCAGTACCTCAAGGGCTTGAATGTCAGTGGAGCTACTGCCGGTACCGAGGGTGGTATCCCTTGGAAATATCGTCCCGATACCTTGGCGGTATGGATCAAACGTGTCGGACCTGCGCCGGAGAAAGAGGATTTTCATCTGCTCTATTATGCGTGGTCCGGTAATTCAAAGGGTACGGAGTATAAGAATAAGAAAGGCGGTTGTACGACTACAGAGCGCATCAATGAGGAGTCGGACATTCGCCTGAAGACCGATGGCAACGAGTGTACGGTAGAGACTCATGCCAAACAGATTGCGGAAGGATGGCATCGTGCGCGGGCGAAGTATGACAAATGGACGCTAATCAAAGTGCCTATTCTCTATATGAGCGACGCGAAGCCAACGATGTGTAACGTCATCTTCTCTGCCGGTAACTATCCCGCTTTCCGTGCCAACGATGGTATGTTTGATGGCAATGCACTCTATGTCGATGACGTAGAGCTCATCTACTCCTCACGCATTGATAAACTGCTGGTTAATGGCAAGGAGTGGAAGGATTTCAACCCCGATACAGACAAACTTCAAACGCTCAAACTGTCACGCAGCGAAGCGCAAACGATTAAACTTACTGCTCTTCGCGGTATCGGCAGCCTGACGAATATCAAAGCTCAGACCGCACGTTTCAACGGACGCAGACTTGACAGTCAGGAGATGACGATCGTTCCGGGTGAGGTGAACGGCAAACCTTGGGTCATCACCGTCAAGGCCGAAGATGGCTCTTCTACGCACGTCTATAAAATCAAAATCGTCTCGTAATGGATTTCGCTTCCTTACATATAGTTGATTATATCCTCCTTGGGTCGCTTCTGCTGCTTTTTGTGCTGCAGATGTATTTCTATATCCGCTACCTTGCAGCTCCGGCTCGCAAGATGCGTAGAGATAAAATAGCAAATGACCAAATGGTAAATGCACCCGGAGTTTCCGTCATCCTCGCTGCCCATAACGAGTCCTATAATCTCTCGCAATACCTCCAGGCTTTGCTTTCGCAGGACTATCCCCTCTATGAGGTGATCGTGGTGGATGATGGTTCGGAGGACAGTACGCGCGATGTGGTGGAGAGATACATGACTTCCGACCCGCGTCTCAAGATGTCTTTCGTGCCGTACGGAGCACGGGTTCGTTCAACCAAGAAACTGGCAATCACTTTGGCTGCCAAAGCAGCTAAATACGATTATCTCTTGCTCACCGATGCGGACTGCGTGCCCGAATCCTCCCACTGGATCTCTGAGATGATGAGCGGGTTTCAACTATCAACTGTCAACTCTCAACTATCAACTGACATCGTCCTTGGCTTTGGTGCTTATTTCATGCACAAGAGTCATCTCAACCGCCTTATTCAGTTTGACACCCTCTTCAACGGACTTCATTACCTCGGAGCTGCCCTGTGCGGACATCCGTATATGGGTGTGGGACGTAACTTGGCGTACAAGAAATCGCTCTTCTTTGAGTCCGGCGGTTTCTCGCATCTGATGATCACACGTGCCGGAGACGATGATCTCTTTGTCAACCATGTAGCTACGCGAACCAACACCTCGGTGGTGATCTCTCGCGAAAGCCTCACTTGGTCGCCCTCCAAACGCACTTTCAAAGAGTGGTGGCAGCAAAAACGCCGTCATCTCTCCGTCTCACCGCAATACCGTACGTCCACCAAGTGCCGCTTGGCGTTCGAACCCCTCACCCGTGGTCTTTTCTATGTCGCGCTCATATGTGCGCTGGTATATTATTTCCTTTATACATCGTACATCGTACCTTTGTACATTGCTTTGGGTCTTTTCCTCTTGAGGTGGATCGTGCAAACGGTCATCCTCAATACTTCCGCACGTCGTTTGGGACTCAAGTCGTTTAATATGTGCTCTATCCTTTGGTTCGACATCGTCCTTCCGCTCATCAACCTCTGGATGCTCGTCGTCCCGAAAAGAAATAACAAATGGTAAGGTGATGTAAAAAGGATTCCGAGGCGTTAATTCTTAATTTTTAATTTTTAATTTAATATATTATGGCAGAAAATCAATTGAAAATCAACATTGCTCCTGACAAAGCGCAGGGCGTGTTTGCAAACCTCGCGCTTATTGCGCATACTCCCACTGAGTTCGTTCTCGATTTCGCACAACTGATGCCCGGTATCCCGCAGGCAAACGTGGTGTCCCGTATTGTAGTGACCCCGGATCAGGCAAAGAAGATCCTCGGTGCTTTGCAAAACAACATCGGTCAGTACGAGCAGAAATTCGGTACCATCGAACCCGTCGGACCTGCTCACGGCAGTACCCTTCCATTGACCTTTACGGGAGGAGAAGCCTAAAGGAATGTACAAGGGGACAATGTACAATGTACAAAGGAACAAGAAAAATGGATAAGGAAGAAATGATAAAGCGACATAAAGCATTCGCTATCCGTATTGTGCGGATGGTAGATGCTATGCCTCGTACGATTGCCGCTTCTGCTATCGCTCGCCAAGTGATACGTTCCGGTACTTCTCCTTCGGCTAATTACAGAGCTGCCTGTCTGGCAAAATCAGACAAGGATTTTATCAATAAACTCAAGATGGTGGAGGAGGAATTGGACGAGACACAGCATTGGCTGGAGTTGATAGTGGATTGTCAGATTCTTCCAGAAGATAGAATGAAGGAGATTATCCACGAATGTTCCGAGTTATTGAGTATCACTGTCGCCTCAATTGTATCAATGAAAAAGACATTAAATAATTAACCTTTTAATCTACGCAATTTTACATTGTATACTGCGCAAATTGTACATTGTACATTGTCAAATTGTACATTAGTTTATGAAACATTTTCCCGCTTCGCAGTTAATCATCAATGATGATGGTTCTGCATTTCATCTCCATCTCAAACCGGAGTTCCTCGCGGATAAGGTGATCCTCGTCGGTGACCAAGACCGCGTAAACATGGTGGCTTCTTTCTTTGACGAAGGATCCATCGAGTGTGACGTTCAATCACGTGAGTTCCATACGATCACCGGTAAGTTCCAAGGCAAACGTATCTCTTGTATCTCCACCGGTATCGGAACCGATAACTGCGACATCGTCATGAATGAGATCGATGCCCTCGCAAACATCGATTTCGAGACCCGCACAGAAAAGGAAAACAAGCGTTGCCTCGACATCGTCCGTATCGGTACCTGTGGCGGTATGCAGGAGGATATTCCTTTGGGTACCTTCCTCGTTTCGCAAAAATCCATCGGTTTCGACGGTGTGCTCGCTTTCTATCACGACCGTGACAAGATTGCCGACCTCGGCTTCGAAAAAGCTTTTGTGGATTTCGTGGGGTATCCTAAGAAAGCCGCTGTGCCGTACGTAGTAGCTGCTAATCCCGAACTCGTGGACCGTATCGCCAAGGACGATATGATGCGTGGTTGCACGATCGCCGCCAACGGTTTCTATGGTCCGCAGGGACGTGTCCTCCGTGTTGATCTCGCGGTGCCCGACATCAACGAGAAGATCTCCGCTTTCCGTTACGAAGGACAGCGTATCACCAACTATGAGATGGAAGGTTCCTGTATCGCCGGTCTTGCCCTCCATATGGGCCACCGCGCCATGACCGTCTGCTGCGTCATCGCACAGCGCAAGATAGAAGCCGCCAATACCGACTACAAACCCCGCATCAAAGAATTAGTAAAAACCGTATTAGAAAGAATCTGATGAAAAAATCTTCAAATTATCAAATCTTCAAATTATCAAATCTATTTTTGCTGTTTCTGACAGTCATGTTTATGGCTTGTCAGAAACAACAAAAATTTGTTTACAACGTGGATAAGTTTTATGATCTGGAAATCCTCCGCTACGACGTGCCGGAGTTCGATTCGCTGAGCCTGCAGCAGAAGCAGCTCGTTTATTGTCTGAGTGAGGCGGCTCTCTGGGGACGCGACATCCTCTTTGACCAGAACGGACGCTACAACCTCCGCATCAGAAGAGCCTGCGAGGCTCTTTATGTACAAAGGGACAAAGTACAATGTACCGACCAAGATTGGGCGGTATTTGAGAAATATCTCAAACGCGTCTGGTTCTCCAACGGTATCCACCATCATTATTCCGAGGATAAGTTCCTGCCTGAGTTCAGCCAAGAGTGGTTCGAATCAGCTTGCGCTGAAGCCGGTATCGAGTATGACTCGGCTATCCTGCCGGTGATGTTCGACCCTGCTGTCATGCCCAAGCGCACAACCGCTCAGGACGGCGTGGATCTGGTGCTCAACTCTGCCGGAAACTACTACGGCGAAGGAGTCACCCAAGCCGAAGCGGAAGCGTGGTACGCTGCTCATAAGGACAACTCACCCGAACCCCTCTGGATCGGTCTGAACTCCCAGCTCGTCAAGAACGAGAAAGGCGAGATAGAAGAGCGCGTTTACAAAGTCGGCGGACTCTACGGCGAAGCACTCGAACATGTGGTGTATTGGCTCAAAGAGGCACTCAAGTACGCCGAGAACGACCAACAGCGTGAGGTGCTTGAGAAGATGATCTCCTTCAACGAGACAGGAGACCTCAAGACTTTTAATGAATATTGTATCGCGTGGGTGCGCGACCTCGACAGCCGTGTGGACTACGTGAACGGTTTCACAGAGACCTATTCCGATCCGCTCGGCATCACCGGCACATGGGAGTCCATGGTCAACTTCAAAGACCTCGCGGCTACCAAACGAACCCAACTCATCTCCTCCAACGCCCAGTGGTTTGAGGATCACTCCACCACCGACCCCAAGTACAAGAAAGAGGAGGTGAAGGGTGTGACCGCAAAGGTCATCACCGCCGCTATCCTTGCCGGAGACTGCTATCCCGCTACGCCGATCGGTATCAACCTGCCGAACGCCAACTGGATCCGCAAGGAGTACGGCTCCAAATCCGTCACGATCGACAACCTCATGCACGCCTACAACGAGGCTGCAAAAGGTAACGGCTTCAACGAGGAGTTCATGATCGACGATGAGATCCGCAGCCTCTATGAGAAATACGGAGCCCTCTGCGGCGACCTGCATACCGATCTCCATGAGTGCGTCGGTCACGGTTCCGGCAAACTGCTGCCGGGTGTCTCCAAGGATGCCCTCAAGGAGCACGCTTCGACCATCGAGGAAGCTCGTGCAGACCTCTTCGGTCTCTATTTCTTAGGTGATCCGAAACTGGTGGAACTCGGTCTCCTGCCCAACGAAGAAGCTTTCAAAGCCGGTTATTACCAGCAGCAGATGAACGGTCTCATGACCCAACTCGTGCGTATCGAGCCCGGCAAAGACATCGAGGAAGCACATATGCGTAACCGCCAACTCATCGCCAACTGGGTCTATGAGCACGCTACCAACAAAGAGGTGGAAATCGTCGAGCGCGATGGCAAACACTACCTCCGCATCAACGACTATCAGGGTCTCCGCCGTCTCTATGGTGAACTGCTCGCGGAGATCCAGCGCATCACTTCCGAAGGCGACTACGCAGCGGCAAAAGAGATGGTCGAGAAATATGCGGTCAAGGTCAACCAAGACCTCCACAAAGAGATTCTTGCCCGCTATCAGAAACTCAATCTTGCGCCATACAAAGGTTTCGTGAACCCCGTTTATACGGCTGTTCGTGACGCCGAAGGCAACATCACCGATGTCAAGATTGACTTCACGGAAGGCTACATCGACCAGCATCTCCGTTACTCCCGTGACTACAGTCCGCTGCCCGATGTCAATTGATGATATCTATCGACCAATCTTGGGCGATCCGATATGGACCACGTTAAACTTCCGATATCTAAATCTATCGCCAATAGAATCCTTCTATTGCAGGCTATCCATGGAGATCCGCTCATGCGGGTCTCTTCGGATATGCCCGACGACGTCCTCGTCCTCCACGATGCCCTGGAACAACTGCAAACCTTCAAACAAGGCGCAGCCCAAACCCCAAACAAGGGCGCAGCCCCAAACTCCAAACAAGCACCTTTGGTGCTCAACCTCAAGAATTGCGGTACCGCCCTCCGCTTCCTCCAAGTCCACATCGCCAAATGTTATCCCGGTGCACCGATCTCTCTTACCGGCGATCCGCGTCTCATGGAGCGCGACGGTAAGCCGACGACCCAAACGACCTCTGCCCGTATCCTCCACGGCGAACCCATCCCCGTTACTCCCAACGAATCCCCCTATATAACCCTCTCCCGCCGCATGGCCTCTATGTATCAGCCAAGCTTGGCTGATTCCATCGAGTCCTGTTGGTCTTCCGCTGCCTTTTGGTACGAGTACGTAGCCATCCATGGCGGCGAACTCCTCCTCGAAGGTCTCCAACCCGATTCTCTCCAAGGCGACCGCATCGTCGCTGACCTCTACGCCCGGCATTTCGGCGTAGAAACGGAGTTTGTGGATTGTGGAGCAGTAATCAGGTCTGTCAGCGGGCCCTGCCTGGGTCTGTCAGCGGCTCTGCCGCGGTCTGTATTCTGTCAGCCGAAGGCGGTCTCAATCGATTTTTTCAACTGTCCGGATTTATATCCGGCAGTGGCACTAACGTGCGAAAAACTATCGATTGATTTAATTGCCACCGGTACCGACCGTCTCCGTTTCAAGGAGTCCGACCGTCTCGAAGCCGTCCGTCTTCACGAAGTCCGCAATGACCATCGTATGGCAATGTCTCTCATGGCTGCCGACTATCCTGTTTCTATCGAAGAACAAGCTTGTATTGCGAAGAGTTATCCGAACTTCGCCCCGCAACATATCACCCCTATTAGAGGTGTCAATGACGATAACTTAGGCAAAAAGCACGCCCTCTCCAAACTCATCAACGCCGCAACTTCCGAATACGTCTGGCTCCACGATGATGATATCGTACTTCCTAAGTCCACGCAGAAGGCGGTGCTTTTAGACGGAGACTTAATCATCCTTCCGCTTCGCATGGAGAGCCTATTCGACAAGCCATCTTTATTGGAAAAATTACAGATTGCCGAGTACGCCGCTATCCAAGAACTTACCATGCGTACAGCGAAAGCCGGACATGCTGTTATGTGTTCCGGTGCGAACCTCATCGTCCGCCGTGAGGCGTGGCTCGCCTGTGAACCCGATCTTCATCCGGAGATTCCTTCCGGTGACGATATGTTCCTCTTGGAAGCGATGAAAAAACGTGGCTATAAGATCTCCGTCATCGACGAACCCGACTTCACCGCCGTTGTTCATCCTGCTCCCACATGGCGTGCTTTCTTCCGTCAGCGAATGCGTTGGGCAGGCAAAGCTCCCAAATACACCGACCCGGATATCCTCCGTTGCGGCGCATTCATCGTAGCCGCTAACCTCCTTCAGCTTCTCTGTCCTCTGATCCTCCTCATCAAGTTCCCGATAGAGTACTCTCTCATCCGCCAAAGAGAAATCACAAATCACAAATCACAAATGACAATTGTCAAATCACAAATGTCAAATGTCAAATCTCAAATCTCAAATAAAGAACCACGCACTCCGTGGTACGTGGCTCTTCTGCTTGAGCTCCTCTATCCCTTCTACATCCTCTTCTCCCTCCTCGGCGGCCTCTTCCGCCAGAAGAAGTGGTGAGGTTACTTCAGACCTTCGATCAGTTTGTCGAGGGAGGGGATGAGGGAGGTGAGTTCCTCTATGGACACATGCTTGGCGACTTCGGCGCCTAATCGGTTCGGGATGTCTTTGGCTTGTTCCTCCATTGCCTTTCCGGCGTCGGTCAGGCAGACGATGCGTTGCCGCGTATCCACTTCGCCCTTGACGCGCGTCACTAATCCCTGACGTTCCATCCGTTGTAGGAGCGGCGTGACGGTATTCGTCTCCAGATGAAGACGTTTGGCGATGTCGTTCACCGGCTGTTGGTCTTTTCCCACAGGACAAGCAGAACCAAGTACTGCGGGTACGTGATTCCCAAGGTCTCGAAATAGGGACCGTATGCACCGGCAATTAACCGCGCCGCCGTATAGAGGCGGAAGCAGAGTTGGTTATCTAATTTCAGTTGTTCGTACATCAGTTAAAGGACAAAGTACAATTTATTTTTGGATGAATTGACGGGTAAATCGGCGTAATTCTTCTAAATCTTGTGCGTTAGGCCGGTCTCCATGTCAGGGACCCATCGAACCGCGACAGGTGAAAGACTCAGTTGCTACGGTGAAGCCCAATTCTTCAAATATCTTGCGGAGCTGCGGAACAGGTGAGTCACTTAGCGCACACGATCCGAAGCACACGATTTTCTTTACTTTCTTGGGATCCAGCGTTCGTGCGAATTCTTTCACACGTCCGTTCACCTTCGCAAGGAAAAGACCTGCTCCGATGAAAAGCAAATCTACTTCTTCTGTCAACGGTGTTTCGACACTTTCCGCTTTGACGCCTAATACATCACTCACTGCTTGAGCCATTTGCTCTGAGTGACCGAACTTGCTGTAATAACGAATTGCGTATTTCATAACTATTTACTATTTAGCATTTGTTCTACTTCTTCGCGGTGCTCCCATAGCGCGCATCCTCCTGAGTGTTCACCGCCGACCAAATGAACAGCGCGCAGTTTTTTGAATAGCGGCGATTGAAGTGCCCCTTTCACACCAAGCGTGAGTACATTGCTGTCGCTGTACGGCGAGAAAGGACATGGCTCTGCATTACCGTCCGGGCCTATATGGAAGAAACCTCTGCCGGCTGCCAAACAGCCGCCCATATGCTTCTCGTCGCCCGGGAAAGAGATAATAATCATATCTTTGAACTGCTCTTTCTGGTGCTCTTGTACCGCCTCCATTTGCTCTAAATCTTCGTCTCCGAAAGCTAGATGTTCTGTTCCCGGCTCTGTGGGGACGTACTCTACGTAGATGATCATCTTGCATCCCAATTCGCGCAAATGAGCTACGTATTCATCGGAGGTGACAAGGGAGAAGTTCTCCGTGGTAACAGTGATGCTCACACCGAAAAAGAGGTTCTCTTTGTGCAGTTCTTCAACGGATAACATGGCGCGTTTGTAGATTCCTTTGCCTCGGCGTACATCTGTGCCGTGCTCCGCGCCTTCAATGCTGATCACAGGAATCAGATTGAGATGCTCTTTAAGGAAAGTAATATACGACGGACCGATGAGCGTGCCGTTGGTGAAAATCGGGAAGATCATGTCTTCCACTTTCGCTACCTTCTCCAGAATATCCTTGCGCATCATGGGCTCGCCTCCTGCCAGCAGGGCGAAGTTAATGCCTAATTCCGATGCTTCAGTGAAGATGTCTCTCCATTGCTCCGGCGTGAGGGTAGTTCTTGTACTTTTGCCCGGATTATCAGCTATTCCGTTCGCGCGGGCATAGCAGCCTTTGCAGGAGAGGTTGCACTCCGTCGAGATGGAGCAGATCAGGAACGGCGGTACCTCCACACCGCTCTCTTGGGCAAATGCCAAACGGCGTTTCTCCGATTGAAGGAAGGTCTTTTGGAGCCGGTAAACGGTCTTTGCCTCGCGAGGGTTGCTCAGTACGTTGCGGTACGCCTTTGCCATGATCCGCCGGATAGCGGATGACATATAGCCTTGTAGATTGATTTCTGACATTATTGTTTTAGTTCTCATTATTAGTCTTCCATGCATCATAGCCGCCTTTCAGTTCAACAATGCGGTCAAAGCCCATTGTGTGCAGTTTTCCGGCTGCGGCATGGCTGCGTCTGCCTGCCTTGCAATACAAGGCTATAGTTTTTGTCTTATCCAATTGCTCTGCCGCCTGTTGCGCAAAAGCAGTATCACGCAAATTGATGTTCAGTGCTCCTTCAATATGTCCTTCGGCGTATTCTTCAGGCGTGCGTACATCTACCAGCAACAAATCCGGTTGCCGGATTGCTTCTGCAAACTCGTCCGGAGACAATGCAGGGAAATCTGGTGCACATGCGGCAAAGAACATCGTGGTGGCTGCTATAATTAACTTTTTCATTTATTCTTCTATAATATATGCATCTACAATCTCGCCATAAAAGGCGGTGTGTGGGCCTTTCTCTATGCTGTAGAAACGGCGTTTCTCTTCGTCGCCAAGCAGTTCCTCTTCCTGCGTCTGGCGATAGAGCACACGGCATTCGAGCGTCAAGGGAAACTCCTTGAGTCCAGGCACGGAGATGATGTTCGGTTCTACCGGTGTCAGACCTGCTGCGGCAATCTTATCCATGTCTCTGCCGGACTTGCTGCCAAGCAGACCCAATGCCTTGCGCGGGAAATCACCCACCGGCACGTTAATCGTGAACTCACCGTTGCCCTGCAACATCTCATGCGTGAAGCGGCAGGTGCGCACGTATGCAATGAAAACGGGTTTCTCCCAAACGATGCCGAGTGTGCCCCAGCCGATAGTCATGGAGTTCACTTTGTCGCCCGCTTTGGTGGTAATCAGTATTCCCGGGCGCATTGCCTTGATAATCTGTCCTGCATATTCGCAGATGTCAATCTTTCGCTTGGTCATAATCATTTAATCAGTTTGTTCAGTTGTTTGTCGGTGGCTTCCGGCAGGATTTCCCGCAGATGGACGAGAATGCGTTCGTACGATTCCTGCGGTGTGCGGAGGGTGGTGTGCGTCTCATCGGTATAAGGCAGGCACGCTTCGCGACCTAACAGGTTCTCCGGTGTATTGAGTAACTGCCAACCGAAACCGTACTCCTTGCCGTGCTTGTCACGCGCATAGACGAAGTCTTCGGTGACGATATAACAGCCCATCTGCAGTCTGTTGACATAGGCATCAAACCGGCTGCGCATCTTCGGTCCGGTCATGCCGCAGGCGGCACGCAGGTCTCGCGCGATAGCACTCCCCTGTTCGCGGAGCGT
>JAFXWI010000021.1 GCA_017542915.1 Paludibacteraceae bacterium | reverse complement strand
GCACGTATATCTCACAAAGACCCTTCGTCTTTGCTCGCTGTATGATGGAGTGGTTCAACGGTGATTCCAGCAACTCCGGACAACATGTGATAATATCTATTCTCATTGTTAATTCTCAATTCCGTTGCAAAGGTACTACAATTTTTTGAATTGTGCAAGTGTTCATGAAAAAAAATCGCATATACGCTTTCACGTACATGCGATTTTCTCGTTCATTCGTTAATTCCTTAACTCGTTGATTAGAACACTTCCGTTCTGCGTTTTGGTGCACCATTAAAGTTGTCAGGAGGTGCGCTGGCAGGGCCGCTTAGGTACATCAATACCGAATAGTAGTTCTCCACACTCATTTGTGGAATTTCATATATCTTCTTTTTCATAGGGCTATATTTTTTTCTAGTTGCTCTAGTTTCTCTAGGATTACTTAACTAACTGACCATCGATCGAGTAAACCTGATCGCCACGAATGATGAAGACCTATGCACGCTTGCGTAGTTGAGTTATGGCTATAAAGAAGCCTTTGCAGAAAAAGCCTGCAAAGGTACACATTTTTTGAATAAAACAAATTCTAAGCCCTAAAAATGCTAAAAATGTTCAATTTGTTAATTCTAAATGGCAATTGGTTGATGGAGGCACCGGTGATCGTTTCGATGCCGTTACTGATAGTGAATTTTCCCATAGTAGTATCGTTAATAATTAATGAATAAATAAGGAATATATAAAGAATAACTAAAGATTTGGGGTGTCCGGATATGATCCGGACGCAAGGAACAAAGTATTTTTTGCTGTGACACAGTTGACACACTTGGCACAGTTTGTACAGAAGTGTGCCAACTATGCCAAGTGTGTCATGCCAATTTTTTATAATGTCCCTATTCTTTCGGAAGAAGAGAGAGGAGAACTCGGAACTAAAGTCCCGAGAACTGAACGAAGAAGAGGGTTCGGAAAATGATTCCGAGATTAGCGGTTTTTGTACATATCGTCGTAGTACTTCTCGTAATCACCGGAGGTGATGTTATCGAGCCACTCTTGGTTATCGAGGTACCAACGGACGGTTTTCTCGATGCCTTCTTCGAACTGGAGAGAGGGTTCCCAGCCGAGTTCGCGTTGGAGTTTGGTGGAGTCGATAGCATACCGCATATCGTGTCCGGCACGGTCAGTAACGTACGTAATGAGGTCTAAATCAGCACCTTCTGGACGACCGAGCAGACGATCGACTGTAGCGATGATGGTCTTGATGATGTCGATATTCTTCCATTCGTTGAAGCCACCGATATTATAGGTCTCGGCTATCTTTCCTTTATGGAAAATGAGGTCAATAGCGCGCGCATGATCCACCACATAGAGCCAATCGCGCACGTTCTCTCCCTTACCATAGACAGGCAGGGGTTTGCGATGACGGATGTTATTGATAAAGAGCGGAATCAGTTTCTCAGGGAACTGATAGGGCCCGTAGTTATTGGAGCAGTTGGTGACGATGGTCGGCATGCCGTACGTATCATGGAAAGCCCGCACGAAATGGTCGGACGAAGCTTTCGAAGCCGAGTAAGGCGAATGCGGGTTGTACTGGGTGGTCTCGTAGAAGAAATCCTCACCGTACGCCAGATGATGCTCACCGGAGGAAGCCTTGGTGGTGAACGGCGGTTCGATACCCTCCGGATGCGTCAGTTGGAGTGCTCCATAGACTTCATCGGTGGAGATGTGATAGAAACGTTTGCCATCGAATTTCTCCGGCAGGGACTCCCAATAGAGTTTGGCAGCCTGCAACATAGAGAGCGTTCCCATGACGTTCGTGCGGGCAAAAGTGAACGGGTCTTTGATGGAACGGTCCACATGGCTCTCGGCAGCGAGATGGATGACACCGGTGACGTGCTCCTCCTGCATGAGGGCATAGATGGTATCAAAATCGCAGATGTCCGCACGCACAAAGCGGTAGTTGGGTTTATCCTCAATATCTTTGAGGTTCGCGAGATTGCCCGCGTAGGTCAGCTTATCCACATTGATGATGCGGTACTCGGGGTACTTGTTCACGAAGAGACGTACCACATGACTTCCGATAAATCCGGCTCCGCCGGTGATGATGATCGATTTCATTATAATGAATAATTAATAATTAACAATGAATATCCCGTTGCTACAAGACGTAGCGTATTTGTTTAAATTCATATATACGTTGGTTTCCCTGCCGGTCGCACAGGATGATTTCGCCGGTGGGCAAGACATCGCTGATGCGTGCTTCGAAGGTTCCGTTTTTATCTACGAACGGATACCAGCCTTCGCGTCGGTACAGATGCGCTTTATAATAAGTCCAGATCGCCTCTTCGGGTTCATTGAGCACCGCATGAACGGCATCAAGCAGGTCTTTCATCCATTGGTCGATATTGTACTCATTGCCGGTGATCTGTTTCAAAGAAAGCGGGTTAGGGGCGTCCGAGACAAACTTCGTTTGGTTGAGGTTCAGCCCGATGCCGGCAATCGAGTATTTGACTTCGTTTCCTATAATGGCATTTTCTACCAAGATACCTGCCAGTTTCTTATCTCTCCAGTAGATATCGTTAGGCCACTTGATTGTCAACGGCTCACTAATGAGTCTTATGATAGCTACGCCAACCGCTATATTGAGGAAGTAGAGGTTCTTGTTGGGTGGAAGCAAGATTGAGCAGAGCAGGTTCTTGTCCGCTTCGCTCTCCCAACTATTACCTGTCTGTCCGCGTCCGGCAGTCTGATAGCCGGTATAAAGGAATCGTTCGCCTTCAGGCCATTCGCCTTTTGCCAACATCTCCTTCATCAGGGAGTTCGTACTATTGGTGGCTTTTATATACATCCAATAAGTATTGTTGAATCACATGTTGTATGTTTTTCGCCTTTCCGGGAGCCGAGTTGATGAGGATAGCAAAGACCCACGTATCGCCGTTTGGCATATCGATATATCCCGCAAAATTCTTCGTTCCGGCGATGGTTCCGCTCTTGGCATGGATGCGACCCTCCAAGGGTGTACCCGGGCAGAGGGAGGTGAGTGTGCCGGTCTTGCCGCTAACAGGCAGGGAAGCCATCCATGCATCGGCATTGGGACTGCTGCGCATGATGGTGAGCAGTTGCACGAAGGCTTTGGCGCTGACAGCATCCTGCGGCGCAAGACCGCAACCATCTTTGATGATGGCATTCTGGACAGCTACTCCTCTGCGACGCCAATAATCGCGCAAGAGGTCTTGGCTGTTATGGATCGTGCCCGGGAGCGTGTAACGCGTACCTAAATAGCGGAAGAGCGCTTCCGCATAGAGGTTGTTAGAGTTGACATTCGTCTCCTTGATGATCTCCGACAGCGGCTCCGAGTAATGGATATAGAGTTCGTGGCGAGGCGGCGTAAGCGGGTTATAATCAGGCAGATAGTTTGCATCGCGTTTGACCGTTACTCCGGCTTCGCGAAGACGTGAGGTGAAATGCCGCGCTAACAAAAGTCCCGGATTAGGCAGGTCGCCTTTGACGCCAAACGTACCGAGGTTAGAAGGCACTGCTCCTGTCAAATAGCGCTCACGGCTATAAGGAATACCGCTGACGAAAGCGCCGTCGTATTGGATCTTATCACACCGGACGCGGTTGATGAACACGATGTCCTCTACTTGCGGCTCCGTTCCGACGACCGTAGCTACCGAACCGGGTTCGCCGCTCTTGAGGACGATATTCATCGTGTTGCCGTAATAATTGAGCGCGAAGATACCGGGCGCGTAGTAGTTTCCCGCGTCCTCGCAGAGCCACGCAGGGTTTTGCGCCTCTCCGTCCAACATCGTCATGTCGGCTATAACGGCTCCTTCAATACGGGTGATACCGGCTGCTTTGACGGCTTTGACCCACTGGTTGAGAAAAGCCGTACGTCCTTTCCAACCCAAGGAGGGATCGCATCCGCCGCGTATATAGAGATCGCCATGTAAGACGCCTCCATCGATCGTACCGGTGTACTCCAAGATGGTGGGAAAGCGGAAACCGGGTCCCATCGTCTCCAAGCAGGCAGCTGTGGTGAGCAGTTTCATCACAGAGGCAGGAGGCACCACCTTGTCCTCGCGGTACGAGTCAATGACTTCTCCAGTTGTGAGATTCTGCACCAAGACGGACATATTCGCCTGTCCCGTAATCGGATGAGTCAACAGGAGATTGATGGAGAGTAATATGGAGGATAAGACCGTTAACACTGTTAGACCGCTTCGCTGTTAGACCGCTTCGCTGTTAGACCGCTTCGCTGTTAGACCGTTGCACTGTTAGACCGCTTCGCTGTTAGATACTCATGCATGGCTTTGGCGGCTTTGCGACCATCGGACATAGCGAGGATGACGGTTGCACCACCACGGACGATGTCACCACCGGCGAAGATCGTCGGGATAGCCGATTGCATATCGTCATTAACGACGATCGTTCCCTTGCGGCTGATCTCCAAGCCTTCTACGGAGGAGGGGATCAGCGGATTCGGAGAAACGCCGACCGCTACGATCACGAGATCCACAGGGATGGTGATGGTCTTTCCTTCTACCGGCACCGGACTACGACGTCCGCTCTCGTCGGGTTCACCTAATTCCATGACTTGCAGTTCTGCCTCGCATACGCGCCCGTCCGCGTCCGCGTTATATTTAATAGGATTGTGGAGCGTGAGGAACTCGATACCTTCCTGTTTCGCGTGGTGTACTTCCTCCACACGTGCAGGCATCTCTTCTTCGGAACGGCGGTAGATGATCATCGCACGCTCGGCACCCAGACGTTTTGCGGTACGGACAGCATCCATGGCGGTATTACCACCACCGATGACGGCTACGTTCTTACCATAGAGAAGCGGTGTGTCAGTAGCCGGATTGGAAGCGTCCATGAGGTTGACACGCGTCAGGTATTCATTGCAGGAGAGCACACCGTTGAGGTTCTCACCCGGGATATTCATGAAACGCGGCAGACCGGCTCCCGAGCCCACGAAGACACCTTTGAAGCCTTGCTCCTCCAGTTCTTTGACAGAGATGGTCTTGCCGATGATGGTGTCTGTATGGAACTGCACGCCAAGGGCGCGAAGACCGTCAATCTCAGTATCCACAATGCTGTTCGGTAAACGGAACTCCGGAATACCATATTTGAGTACACCGCCGATTTCGTGAAGGGCTTCGAAGACGTGTACTTCGTAACCGTATTTAGCGGCATCTCCGGCGAAGGTCAGTCCGGCGGGACCAGAACCAACGACTGCAATCTTGGACCGCTCCGCTGTAAGACCACTATCGTTGTAAGACCGCTCCGCTGTAAGACCGCCTTCGGCTGTAAGACTATTTGCATAGTCGGCACAGAAACGCTCGAGGTAACCGATAGCGACAGCGGGATGACCCATCTTGAGATGGATACACTGCGACTCACACTGTTTCTCCTGCGGACATACACGACCGCAGACAGCAGGCAGAGAAGACGACTCTTTGATGATCGCTGCGGCTCCGAGGACGTCACCCGTTTCGAGGGTCTTGATGAAGCCCGGGATGTTGATGTTCACCGGACAACCCTGTACGCAAGTCGGGTTCTTACAGTTGAGACAGCGATGGGACTCCGTGATCGCTTGTTCGAAGGTCAGACCCTGGTTGACTTCCTCATGCAGCGACTTGACGCGCACTTCGGGACGAAGTTCCGGCATTTGTACACGGGGGATAGCTACTCTATCCTTCGGTTTGCCCTCGAAGGGAAGAACCGAAGGGTGACCGCCTTCGGCTGTTAGACCGCTATCGCTGTTAGACCGCTTCTCTGTTAGACAGGCTTTGCCTGTTAGATTTTTTCCTGCCTTGTAGGCTTCCAAAGCTGCGGCTTCTTCGGCCTTGTAGGACTTCATGCGGGAGAGCATCTCAGTCCAGTCCACCTCGTGGGCATCAAACTCCGGTCCATCGACGCAGACGAACTTCGTTTTTCCTCCTACGGTCACGCGGCAAGCACCGCACATACCCGTTCCATCGACCATGATGGTGTTGAGGGATGCCTCTGTCGGGATATTGTATTTGGCGGTAGTAAGCGCCACGAACTTCATCATGATAGCCGGACCGATGGTGATACATTTATTGACGGTCTCGCGGTTGATCACTTCTTCGACACCGACAGTCACGACACCTTGTTTGCCCATGGAACCATCGTCGGTCATGACGATCAGTTCATCCGACCATTGCGCGAGCTCATCTTTGAGGATGATGAGGTCTTTGTTACGGGCAGCAAGGACGGTGATGACCTTGTTTCCGGCTTTTTTGAGCGCCTCAGCAATAGGCAACATAGGCGCAGCTCCGACACCACCGCAAGCACAAACGACCGTTCCGTAGTTCTCAATACGGGTAGCACGTCCGAGCGGTCCGACGATGTCGTGCAGACAGTCGCCCGGGTTCATGGCCAAGAGCTTATGGGTAGAAGCGCCGACCTGCTGAACGACCAGCGTGATGGTTCCTTTTTCGATATCCGCTCCGGCGATGGTCAGAGGAACGCGCTCTGAGTTAGCGTCCACACGGATGATGACAAAATGTCCGGCCCTGCGGCTACGCGCAATGAGCGGAGCTTCTACGATGAGCTCCGCTACATTAGGCGAAAAGAATTTTTTAGAAATGATCTTATTCATTAGAAATGTTTGGTTTCTTTTCCGACGATAGAAGATAACAGATTGTTAGCGAGGCGGGAAGCGCCAAAACGGAAGGACTCGTTGTTGAGCCATTCTTCGCCAAGGATCTCCTTAACGAGGGTATAGTGCTGTACAGCTTCTTCGGTTGTGGAGACACCACCGGCAGGCTTGTAACCCATCTTGATGTCGGTTTTCTCTTTCCAAGCCTTGATAGCGTGGCACATAACGAAGGTAGCTTCGGGTGTAGCGTTGACGGAGATCTTACCGGTCGAGGTCTTGATGAAATCGCAACCGGCAGCCATGGAGAGGATCGATGCTTTCCAGATGTTTTCTGCGGTTTTGAGGAGACCTGTTTCGAGGATCACTTTGAGGTGCTTGTCACCGCAAACAGCTTTGAGCTCGGAGATCTCATCGAAGCACTCTTGGTAGTTGCCTTCGAGGAATTTGCCGACAGAGAGAACGATGTCAATCTCGGTAGCACCGGCTTTGATTGCCAAAGCGGTCTCTGCTATTTTGACCTCGAGGAACGTCTGCGAAGCAGGAAAGCCTCCGCTGACGCAAGCAATACGGAATTTCGGATCGTTGAGCGCACGGCGTACATGCTCCGCCATAGCGGGATAGACGCAGATAGCGGCTACGTTGGGGACACCCGGGAATTTCTGTTCGAAAGTGTTCACAGCGTTTGCCATAAACTCCACTTTTGCGATGGTGTCATCGGCAGAAAGGGTGGTATAGTCGATCTGATGGAGACATTGTTTCCAAACCTCCACATTATTATTCTCGGCAAAATGGTTTGCTTCGATGTCAGCTACTTGAGCTTTTACTTGCTCATCGGTAAAAGGGCAGGGATACTGCGCAAATAATTCTTCAAACTTGTTCATGATATATTTGTATTTAGTCGTTAGTTTTTGGAGTATTCTCCGTGAGTCGGCCGATAATCGTCTCATTACCTGTAACTGCTTCGCCGACCTCGACGAACATCTCGGTATTGAGCGGGAGATACATATCCACACGCGAGCCGAGTTTGATGAAACCGAGGTGCGTATTACGATGCGCCATATGTCCGGCTTTTGCGTATGTGACAATACGACGAGCCATAGCTCCGGCAATCTGACGAATAGCGATCTGCACTTTCGAAGGCGTCTCTATGACTACGAGCGAACGTTCGTTCTCGGTACTCGATTTCGGCAACCATGCACCCATATGACGACCTTTCTGATGCTCGGAAACGATGATGTTTCCTTCGATGGGATACCAGTTGGCATGCACATTGAAGGGCGACATGAAGATGGAAACCTGCAGTTTTTTCTCGTGGAAATACTCTGTTTCCTCGGTGGGCTCGACCACCACTACGCGTCCGTCCGCCGGCGCGATGATGAAATTGGGGTCATCGATCTCCAGCACACGTACAGGGCTGCGGAAGAAATAGGTCACAAAAACCAGCAGCATAGCCGTGAGGATGAGCGTGATTGCAAAAACCCAATGCGGCTGTACGTACAGATAGATCGGCACATTGATGATAAAAAGCAGCAGTACTGTGCCGGTGATCAGTCCGCGGCCCTCTCGGTGAATCCTTGGTGTTTTCATTATAGGAATTAAAAATTAAAAATTACGAATTAAAAATTATTGCCACATGGCGTACGGGAACTGGGCGAGCATTTCTGCTGCCTGATCAAGACCCGTTTGGAGCTTTTTCTCCACCATGAACTTGAACATAAACGGAATATCCGCTTTGACGGTCAGTTTGAGACGGGTGTCGGTCGGAGACACTTCCTTCATCTGGATCCAGAAGTTGGCGTCCATAGGGATGCCTTCGGCTCCGAACTTGATGGTGTCGTTCTCAATGCGATCGACGATAGCGATGGTTATTTTCTGCGCCAAGCCATCCACTTTAAAGCGTACGCGATCCGGCTCGATGTCCATCTCCTGAACTTTATCCTTCGGGATGAGATCTTTGACGCGCTCCAAGTTCTGTAAGTTACTCAGTACGCGATAGATCTGCTGCGCAGAGCAAGGCGCAGAGGTTATTTTGCTCTCGTATTTACTTTCACTCATAATCGTTTCTGGTATTTCTGTATTTCAAGGGATGTTTTGGTTATTCTGTTTTGTAACTCTTTGAGGTCATGTATTACAAACTGCAGATGCTTCGCGCGCTCAAGCGCTTCGTGCGCGTTCTTAATAGCATTTGCTTCCTCGGACGTCAGCCTTTTGCCGCTACGATAGACCAGCATCTCGTCTCCATCGTCTCTGACCATCACGCGCAGGTCGTACACTTTCTGGTTCAGACGCTCGATCTTAACTACATAGTAGCCGTTGTCCTGATATTTCTCGTTCTTCTCATAGCTGAAGAGTGGCAGCAAAGAATCCGCCTGCTGGGTAAGCGCCTCCATCTGCTGCTCATAATAGGCGAGGCTGCGCTGCTGCTCGACCAATGCCGATGAATCGCGCAGATGTTTCTCCGCACGGAATTGCTCCACCTTAGAGGGCTTGTTGCACCCCGTCAGCAGAGCGGTAAGAAATATGAAAAATACATATTTTTTCATAATCGGCTGCAAAGTTACAACAAAAATTGCACATATGCAAATATGGAGGCATTTTTTTTCGCAAATAATTGTTTTTAGCAAGGAAAAAATAGATAGTGAGGCAAAAATTGCATATTATTTGCGAAAAAAAACGGTAAATGCTTGCATATATCAAAAATTATTACTAATTTTGCAGCCGATTCGTGTAAAGACACCTTTAAATCGACACGACGAAACATACAAAACAACATAATTAACAATTTTTTTACGTATGAAAAAAGGTTTATTTCTTAGCCTCATTGCTGCAGTAGCATTGTTGGCATCATGTAACAAATCGTTGCCTAATCCGGAGCAACTTTCCGTTAACCCGAATCCGCTGGTTAAAGTAGGCGACAAGGTAGATGCGGACATCACCGGTACATTCCCTGAGAAGAAATTCGCGAAGAAGGGTGTACTCGTTGTTACCCCTGTGCTCAAATATGCGGGCAAAGAGGCAGTTGGCGAGGCCGTTACCTATGTGGGTGAGAAGGCAAAAGAGAACGGTAAGACCGTAAATTACAAGGCTGGTGGCAAATACACCCAGCACTGCTCGTTCACTTTTGAGCCGGAGATGGCTAAATCGGAGTTGTGGCTTCGTTTTGAGGCACGTGTGGGCAACAAGACCATTGAGATTCCTGAGATCAAAGTGGCTGACGGTGTGGTTGTAACCGACGAGTTGGCTGAGGCAGGTGACAATGAGTTGGCAGCTACCCCGGACAAGTTCCAGCGTATTATTCAGGAGTACACTGAGGCAGACCTCATGTTCCTTATCCAGAGCGCAAACCTGCGTTCGTCGGAGACCCGTTCGGATGATGTAAAAGCGCTGCAGGCAGCTATCAAGGATGCTAACGCAGACGAGAAGAAAGCTATCAACAAACTGGAGGTTAGCGGTTATGCTTCTCCTGATGGTGGTATGGATCTGAACGAGAAACTGGCAAAGAACCGTCAGAAAGTAGCTCAGGACTTCCTCAAGAAGGGCATGAAGAAAGACAAAGTAAATGCTGAGATCGCAGAGAACATCACCGCAGAGGACTGGGATGGTTTCAAGGCATTGGTAGAGAACAGCAACATGCAGGACAAGGATTTGGTTCTCCGCGTGCTGAAGATGTACACCGATCCTGAGGAGCGTGAGGCACAGATCAAGAACCTGAGCGCAGTTTACAAGACTTTGGCAGAGGAGATCCTTCCGGCACTCCGTCGCAGCCGTCTGATCTTGACGACCGACCTGATCGGTAAGAGCGATGACGAGATCGCAGCTCTGGCAAAGAACGATCCGACCAAACTGAGCGTTGAGGAGTTGCTCTATGCTGCTACTCTGACCAACGACAAAGCAGAGAAGAAAGATATCTATGCTAAGGCAGTAAATATCTACAATGACTACCGCGCATGGAACAGCCTCGGTCAGTTGTACTTCGATGAGGGTAACATCGCAGAGGCTCGTCGTTGCTACGGTAACGCACTGGGTATTCAGCCGAATGATCCGGACGTGAACTACAACGCAGGTATCGCAGCTATGGCAGACAACGACCTCGCAAAAGCTGAGGAGTATCTGGGCAAGGCAGCAGGTACGAAGGCTAACTTAGGCGCAGCTCTCGGTACGCTGTACACGAAGAAGGGTGACTACGCAGCAGCTAAGAAAGCTTACGGCAACACCGCAAGTAACAACGCAGCTGTTCAGCAGATCCTTGACGAGGACTACGCAGCAGCAAGCCAGACTCTGAACAACGTGAAGGAGCCGAACGCAACTACCGCTTATCTGAAAGCTATCGTTGGCGCTCGTACGAACGACAAAGCTGCTGTTTACAGCAACATCAAGTCGGCTATTGCTCAGGACGCTGCTTTCAAAGAGCGTGCTGCTCAGGATATCGAGTTCGCTAAGTTCGCTGAGGATCCCGAGTTCCAAGCAATCGTTAAGTAAGAAATATGTCCGTACTTTTTCCAAAAGTACAGAAACCCCGCGAGTGGGACTATCGCCCCATTTATTACGACGAGGATAAAGAGGCGCGCAAGGATAAAAAACTTGCGCGTCTTCGTCGGGGTTCATTCCGAGAGGAGCACGAGAAGAACATGACCGAGCTGCGGAAGAAGAAACAATCGAAGTTGGTTTTCTGGCTTGCATTGCTCGGAATGCTTCTTTTCGCCTTTTACATTATATTATAATACGCGCACTCACGCGCGAGAGAACATGGATATCATTCATCTATTACCGGACAGCGTAGCTAATCAGATAGCGGCAGGAGAAGTGATCCAACGTCCTGCATCGTGTCTGAAAGAGCTGGTGGAGAATAGCCTTGATGCGCAAGCCACGCGCATACAGGTGATTGTTCGCGATGCCGGTCGTACGCTGCTACAGGTGATCGATGATGGTATCGGAATGAGCGAGACGGATGCCCGTTTAGCTTTTGAGCGTCATGCGACAAGTAAGATACGCGAGGCGCAGGATCTGTTCTCCCTTCGTACAATGGGTTTCCGAGGCGAGGCGTTGGCAAGTATATGCGCTGTCGCTCAAGTGGAGATGACCACACGGCGCAAGGAAGACGAGACGGGTACGTTGATCGAGATACACGGTTCGGACGTAGTGCGTGAAGAGCCTTGCGTGTGTCCCGTGGGCACGAACATCAAAGTGAGCAACTTGTTCTTCAACGTGCCGGTAAGAAGGAAGTTCCTAAAAACGGATCAGACCGAGTTGCGTAATCTGCTGACGGAGTTTTACCACATTGTGCTGGTTTATCCGAAAGTCAGTTTCACGTTCGTTCATAACGACGAGATCCTATTAGAACTTCCGGCAGGCAGCGAGAAACAACGCATTGAGGCTATCTTTGGTAATCCGAAGAGGAATGTGTTTACTTCTTCGTTCGTGGAGATCAAGACGGACACCGAGATGGTGAACATCCGTGGGTTTGTGATCAAACCTGAGAGTGCGACCAAGAAAGCGGAGCAGTATTTCTTCGTGAACGGTCGTTATATGCGGCATCCGTATTTTCTGAAAGCGGTGCAGACGGCTTATTCGGCGATGCTGCCGAATGACTATCAGCCGTCGTTCTTTATCTATTTCGATATTTCGCCTGAGGCGATTGATGTCAATATTCACCCGACCAAGACGGAGATCAAGTTCGCCGACGAACAGACGATCTTCCAGATCTTGATGGCTTCTGTACGCGAGGCATTGGGTAAGTTTACTCTTGCACCGCAGATTGATTTTGATACGCAAGGCAGTATCGATATTCCGGCGGCAACAGGCGGAACGGTCAGCAAACCGCAAGTGACGGTGGATCCTAATTATAATCCTTTCCACACGCGCGGTACTATCTATCCCGATCGTGCGCCCAAAAACTGGGAGAGCTTGTATGGAGACCCGCTTCGCGTGACAGAAGATAGAATTCAGAATTCAGAGTTCAGAATTCAGAGTTCAGAAGTCAGAATTCAGAGTGCAGAGTTCAGATTGCAGGATGCGGAGAACTATCCGATGTGGCAGTACGGAGGGAAGTATATCTTCGTGCAGACGGAGAACGGGCTGATGATGGTTAATCAGCATCGGGCACATATAGCGGTGTTGTTTTATCAGTTCTTGGAGCAGTTGGGTCATGCGCAAGGTGCGATGCAACAGTTGCTGTTTCCCGAGGTGCTGAATCTGCAGGCAGATGAGATGATTTTAGCCGGTCAACTGCTGCCGGATCTGCAGGCAATCGGTTTTGACTTGGAGCAGTTGAGTCCGGATAGCTATTCGATACAGGGTGTTCCGGCGCAATTAGCGAATCAGTCCCCACTTCCGGTGTTGCAACATATTATCCAACAGGTGCGTGAACGCGGGGCAGACACACAGGCTGAATGGAGAGAACAGATCGCTCTCTCGTTAGCAGAGAACGCGGCTATCCCGTATGGCAAGAGTCTGAACGAGACAGAGATGCGCGATCTGATAAGCCGTCTGACACAGTTGAGTTCATACGGTCGTACGCCGGACGGCAAGACTATCATCTCGATGATGAGCGATGAGGAGATGAATAGGAGGTTTAGTTGAGGGTTGAGAGTTGAGAGTAGTTTTAAAGTTGAGAGATTAAAGTTTATCCCATGAAAAATATTCTTTATTCATTATTCATTATTCTTTGTTTGGCGGCATGTACACCGCAGGACCATTTGACGATACTGCATACGAATGACACTCATTCGCAGGTAGAACCTAAATCCAATGGTCAGGGAGGTTATGCACGTCGTATGGGACTAATCAAAGAGGAACGCAAGGCGGACAAACATCTGCTACTGGTTGATGCAGGCGATTTCTGTCAAGGTACGCCGTATTTCAATCTCTATCACGGTCGCATAGAGATCAGCGCCATGAATACGATGGGTTATGATGCTGCTACGTTAGGCAACCATGAGTTTGACAATGGGTTAGATACCTTGGCTACCGTGCTTCAGACAGCGCGTTTTCCGATTGTGTGCGCCAACTACGATTTCACAGGAACGGCTTTAGAGGGTTTGGTGAAAGCATGGACAATAGTGCGCAAAGGAGGATTGAAAGTGGGTATTTTCGGTTTGGGTTGCGACCCGAAAGGTATCATCTCGGACAAGAATTTCCTGCCTGCCAAGTTTTTGGCTCCGTACGAAGCGGCACAGAAAGCAACGGATGAGTTGCGGGCTGAGGGATGCGACATCGTGGTGTGTCTGAGTCATATGGGAACCTTCGGCAAAGCACCCGAAGATGTATGCGACACCGCCCTCGTGCATCGCACCCGCGGAATCGATGTTGTGATAGGCGGACATACTCATCAACTATACGATCATTTGCGGGTCGCAAATTTGGACGGAGATAGCATTCCAGTGGCTCAAATGGGCAAGAGTGGAGCCTATTTAGGCAAAATAATGCTATATTTGGGTGACAAAATTGAAAAATAAGACAAAAAAATTTGCGTATATCAGAAAAAAGCAGTAATTTTGTGCCGTTTTTCCGAAATAGCCACTTTTAGGTAAGAGAAAATTTTCCGAAAAGGCTTTCGGATTTGATATTTTGAAAAATTATAAAAACACACATAATTAATCACTAAAACAATTTAGTATTATGGCAGAAATTGAAGCAAAAGTAAAAGCAATCATTGTTGATAAGCTTGGCGTAGAGGAATCTCAAGTAACCAACGATGCAAACTTCCAGACGGATCTCGGTGCAGACTCTTTGGATACAGTAGAAATGATCATGGAGTTCGAGAAAGAGTTCGGTATCTCGATTCCTGATGAGGACACGCAGAAGATTGCTACCGTAGGCGACGCTATCGCTTATGTAGAAAACGCAGTGAAGTAATTTAATCCGCTTAAGGAATACGAGTTTACGGGAGGACTGTAAACTCGTATGCTATATCTATAGACCAACAAGCAAATGGAGTTAAAAAGAGTTGTTATCACGGGTTTAGGAGCAGTGACTCCGGTGGGTAATTCCGCACCGGAGACTTGGCAGGCACTGATAAGCGGTGCTAACGGTATTGCTCCTATTACGGCGTTTGACGCCACGAATTTCAAAACCCACTTTGCGGGCGAGGTGAAGAACTTCGACCCGAGTGCAGTAATTGACCGCAAGGAGGCTCGTAAGATGGACCGCTACTCGCAGTTCTCGGTCTGTGTGGCTGATGAGGCACTGAAAGACAGCGGCTTGGACCTTGAGAAAGAGGATCGTAGTCGCGTTGGTGTCATCTGGGGAAGTGGTATGGGCGGCTTACAGTCCACCGAGTCCGAGATCATCGATTTCGCGAAAGGTGACGGCGTGCCCCGTTTCAACCCGTTCATGATCCCGAAGGCGATACCGAGTATTGCCGCAGGACTTATCTCCATTCGCTTTGGTTTAGGCGGACCGAGTTATTCGGTTAGTACGGCTTGTTCGTCTTCGTCTCATGCTGTGGGTTCGGCTTTCGACCAGATCCGTTTGGGTCATGCCGATGTGCTGTTGACCGGCGGTGCAGACGCGGACGTGACGTACACCGGTATCGGTGGATTTAACTCGCTTCACGCACTCTCTACCCGTAATGACTCCCCGACAACCGCAAGCCGTCCGTTCTCCAAGAGTCGTGACGGATTCGTGTTAGGCGAAGGAGCGGCATGTCTGATCATGGAGGAGTACGAGCACGCGAAAGCACGTGGCGCGAAGATCTATGCGGAGATCATCGGTGTGGGAATGACTTCGGATGCGTACCATATGACTGCTCCGGATCCGGAGGGCAAGGGTGCAGAGCGTGTGATGCGTCTGGCATTGAAAGATGCCGGTGTAGCACCGGAGTTGATTGACTATGTCAATACGCACGGTACGTCCACTCCGTTGGGCGACGTGACCGAGGTGAAAGCTATCCAGCGT
>JAFXWI010000003.1 GCA_017542915.1 Paludibacteraceae bacterium | reverse complement strand
GGCTTTGAGGATGTACAAAGTGACAAGGTACAATGTACAAAGATCCTCCGCAACGGTCAAGTGCTGATTATCCGTGATAGCAAAGCATACAACATGCTCGGTCAATTAGTTGACTAATAGACTATATAATTAACTTTAAAATAATGCGATTATGAAAAAACTATTTAGTATTTTAGCAGTGGCAATGACGGCTATAAGCCTACATGCCACGGTAGTTACAAAGGAGTATGATTTAGCAGATCTTACCAAACAGCAAGAGTCCACTACGTGGTCTGCTAATGAACTCAAAGTAACGAACGGATGGGATGGTATAGCACGTGACTACGGAGCGTATCCGTACAATGCGGAGGACTATACAGAATTGACGCTGGAACTCGCTTCAACATCGGCGGTAGGCGTAAACCTTGCTATACAATATAGCGATGATTCCAAATCGGATAAAACGATCGAGGCCGGTTCGTTGATAGCACGGATACCATTATCCAGTTCGTCTATCAAACGTATAGATATCAGACTGACAGCCGCCGGTACGGCTACAATCAGTAAGCTTTATTTCTCCAAAGTAATTGGCAAAGAGACACCAACCAATCTCTATTCCGGCTCGAATACATTTGATTGGGACTGGAATCATCGCATTTTGATACCTAACACTGCATTCGCCTCTATCCATGAGGGAGATCGTATTCAGTTTACATACACCTCCGGAGCATCCGGTCAATGTCAGGTACGCGTTCAGAACTTGGGTGACGAGAATAACCAATTGACAGAAACAGGAGAATATGCTGCTATCACGCAAAACCAAGCTGAATCTGCCAACTTCTCGTTTGTACTCCGCGCTGAAGATATAGAAAAAGTGAAACAAAACGGTCTCTATTTCCATGGGAATGACTATACCATCACGAGTATTGATCTTCATACATACGCAGAGCAATTCATGGAAGAAATTGAATTGGCTCATGGTTCAGAAACTCTAAATTGGGGCGAAACATGGAAGCAAACATCATTACCCACTTTGGCTGCAGGTGACGAATTGCATGCAACTGTATGTGCGGTAGATGGTTCTAACAATTACCAACTCAATTTCAAGTATGGTTGGAATGAAGGACAACAGATCTCTGTCGTCGGCGTTGATGCTACTATTCCTAAGTTATATACGATCACTTTGACTGCTGAGCAAGCTGCTGCAATTAACACTGCCGGTCAATTGTTCTTATACGGAACAGGCGTTACTGTCTCGAGATTTGCTATTGCGCAGCCTCGCAGTATCTATACCGCTTTATATCACGGAGAGAAAGCTATAGACTGGACTGGTTTGTTCTTTGAGGCTTCTAATTTCTCCGGCTTGACGGTAGGTGATCGTCTTTGCGCGAATGTTTCTGCAATAGGAGATCTTGGGAACTATCCGCAGTTATACTTTGATGCAAATTATGAATCGTTCTCTCCCGAGGCACATTATAATTTCTCTGCTAATAATGCAGCTCCGATGGCGGTTAGTTATCCGGTAACATCCGAAATGATTAGTTTGCTACAGACGAACGGCTTGCGCGTTAAAGGTCAGCATTGTACTATCACCGAAGTGTATGTGCAAGACGCAGCACCTACTAAGGTAAGTTATAAACTCCCGATATCCAATGCTCGTATGGCTACGCTTGTATTGCCATTTAACGTGCCAAGTTTGCCGACCGGTGTTCAGGCTTACGACCTCACCAATGATGGATCAGAGGATATTGAGGCTAATGAGGTTTATGCAGTAACTGCGGATAAACCGGTACTGATTGTCGCTGACGAGAATGCAGAAGGGTATGAGTTTGTTAGCGAAGAAGGTGCATCGGATGATATCTCCGGCAAGGCAGGTACATATCGTAATGGAGCTTTGGTAGGAACTTATCGGCGTATTGATCCTTTGTATGGAGATGACGGAGAAGGTGGTAACTACCATTATATTCTGCAAAAGCATGATGAGGAAGTGGCTTTCTACCAGGTGTTGGACGAACCATGTTACGTACTACCTTACCGTGCGTACCTCAGCTGCGGCTATAATGTTTCTGCTGCCGGACCTAATTCAGCACCGCGTATGCGCATCGTTTTCCAGAAAAGCGGCACGACTGGAGTAGAGGAGATTCAAGGGGGCAAGGTATCATGTACAAAGGTCTTCGAGAATGGTGTACTCTATATCAAGCACAATGGTATCAAGTATAATATACAAGGCCAATTGTGTAAATGAGAAAATATGAAAATGTGTAAATGAGTAAATGTAAAAATGCTATGAAGATGTATAAGAAACCAGAAACGGAAACGATTTCCGTAGAAATGACGACCACACTTTGTGGCTCTCAAACCGTAGGTTTTGGCAATGGTAAAGGTTCCGGTGCAGCATTAGCTCCCGGACATCATGTAGAAGAACCCAATTTCTAAAACTATGAAACGAACAAGTTTCGTTTTAGCAGCACTGTGTGCCTGCCTCTTGGTGGGCACACAGGTGCGGGCTATCGAGATGTTACCTACTTTCGGTGACATCGACCATATCCATCTGCCGGCACTCATTGTGCAGCATGCAGATGGAGATCAGAGTCTGCAACTGAGGGCACAGGACACCGGTTATATCGACCATGCGCAGTACAAAGAGACGGTGATCAAGACCAAAGATCTGGTGCAGCCGTTCTATGTGACCATCCATGTGCGCCAATGGAAAGCAGTGGATATCACCGAGACGTGGTATGAGATACTGCACACCGAGAAAAAGCCCGTGCGATTACAGCGTTATGACAGCGGATATCTGCCGCTGGAAAACGGCGACCTCTACCTCGTTCACCTGCATGGAAACTGGGCAGGCGAAGCCGTGCCTACGATCGAACCTCTCACGCGGGGCGTGAAGACGATACGTAACTCCGACGGTGCGCGTAATGCGCATCTGGATGCACCCCAAGTGATGATCGCTCTGGACGGTGCGCCCCAAGAGAACTACGGGCGCGTGCTTGGTGCTGCGCTCTGCTGGTCCGGTAACTTCGAGATACGCGTGGCGGCTACCGATGAGAAAGGCTTTCATTTCTATGCCGGTATTGACCCCATGGCATCCGAATATGTCCTATCGCCTAAACAGACCTTCACCACGCCACACCTCGCCTATACGTATTCCAACGAAGGTATGGGTGGTGTCTCTCGTGCGTTCCATCGCTGGGCACGTACTTGCGGGATGCTCCATAACGGCAATGCGACACGTTCCATCCTCCTCAACTCGTGGGAAGGTATCTATTTCGACATCACCGAGGAGAAGATCCTCGCCATGATGAACGATATAGCCTCTTTCGGCGGCGAACTCTTTGTGATGGACGACGGCTGGTTTGGTTCTAAGTATCAACGCAACTCCGATGATGCGGCGCTCGGCGACTGGACGGTTGATACGCGCAAACTGCCGAATGGACTCGAAGCCCTCACCAAAGCAGCCCAAGAGCGGCATATCCAATTCGGTATATGGATCGAACCCGAAGCTACCAACACCCTCTCAGAACTCTATGAGAAGCATCCTGACTGGGTGCTCCAAGAGCGAGGACGAGAACTCAAACTCGGGCGTGGCGGCACGCAACTCGTGCTCGATATGACCAATCCGGAGGTGCAGGATTTCGTGTTCTCCATCGTCGATAATCTCCTCACCAAACATCCCGAGATAGTCTATATCAAATGGGATGCGAACGCCTCCATCCAGAACTACGGTTCCACCTACCTGCCGCGAGACAAACAGTCCAACCTCTATGTGGACTACCACCTCGGTCTCATCAAGACCTTGGAACGCATCCGTGCCAAGTACCCAAATGTCGTCATCCAGAACTGCGCCTCGGGCGGCGGACGTGCCAACTACGGGTTGATGCCGTACTTCGATGAGTTCTGGGTATCGGACAACAACGATGCCCTCCAACGCGTTTATATCCAATGGGGCACGTCTTATTTCTTCCCCTCCAACTCCATGGCGCAGCATATAGGTGGCAGTCCCTACCTCATGACCGGACGCACGACCCCGATCAAGTTCCGTTGCGATGTAGCCATGTCCGGTCGGCTCGGTATGGAGTTGCAACCTGCCCACATGACTGACGAGGAGCGCATCCAGTGTACCGTCGCTTTTCGCGACTACAAAGCCCTGCGCAATCTCATCCAACTCGGTAACCTCTACCGTCTCGTCTCACCGTACATTGACAAATATCAAATGTCAAATGTCAAATTGCCCGAAACGCAAAGCGTTGCGTCCCTCATGTACGTCTCCGATACCAAAGACCATGCGGTGCTCTTTGCCTATGGACTCACCTCTTTCATGAAGCAGTCCTCGCGTCGAATCCGTTTGGCAGGTCTCGATCCCGACCGCACTTATACGCTCCATGAGAAAAATATCCGCGTGGCGTATAACCATGATAAAGGGGCTTGGGACGAAGGTAAACCCTGCGATTTGGACGGCAAGTCTTTTACCGGCGAATACCTCATGTCCGTTGGTCTGGATATCCCTCTCTCCACGGAATATAACATCGATTACCCATCCCGCATCTTTGAGTTGAAATGAGACCCTTATTTTCCTTCGTACATAAATCGTACATCGTACTTCTTTCCCTCGTCCTTCTCGCGGCTTGTCAGCCGACCAAACCGCGAGTTCTCTTTGGTCATCAAGATGATGTAGTCTATGGCTCAGACTGGGAGCGCCTTGCCGATAGCACCTATGCGGATACCCGTTCCTGCATCCGTGACGTCACAGGGCAATATCCCGATCTCATCGGTTTTGACATCGGTGGTATCGAGCTGTGCCATTCCCGTAACCTCGACTCGGTGCCGTTCTCCCGCATGGTGGAGGAATGTCGTCGTCAGTTCGAGCGCGGCGGCAAAGTGACGCTCTCATGGCATGCCCGCAACCCCCTCACGGGCGGTAACTCGTGGGACGCCACACCCTGCCTTGCGCAAATCGTCGATTCCTCTACTGCCGTGCATGACACCATGCAGGTATGGATTGAACGTGCTGCGGCTTTCGTGGCACAAGTAGCTGCACTCCAGACGCAACCCGACCAACTCATCGTTCGCCTTTGGCATGAGCAGTCCGGCAACTGGTTCTGGTGGGGCAGGGAAGCCGCTTCGGCGGACGACTATATCGCCCTTTGGCGTTGGACACGTACCGTCATGGATAAGCAATTGTCCCTTCGTCCTTCGGACATTACTGGGTCCTTCGTACATCGTACATCGTCCCTTCGTACATCCCTTTACGCCTATTCTCCGGACAAGCTCACCCTCTATGAAGATACGCCAGAAGGTGCATACCGCGAGACCGCAGAGTGGTACCCGGGCGACGAATACGTCGATATCATCGGCACCGACTGCTACCACCACGGCGGAGCCGAAGGCACAGAGGACTATCTCTATCGTGCCCACCGTCAGCTGGACGCAGCGGCAAGACTGGCAAAAGAGCACGGCAAACGTCTCGCTTTTACCGAGACCGGCTGTGAGTCTATCCGTTGCCCGCATTGGTACACCGAGGTTTTATTGCCGCTCCTGCGCGAATATCCGGACATCGAATACGTCCTCGTCTGGCGCAACGCTTGGGATATTCCTACCCATTACTTTCTCCCGCAACCCAACACCGCGGAGGCGGAAGATTTCAAATCCTTTATCCAACAAATCTCAAATCTCAAATGTCAAATTTCCAATCTAAAATAGTTGCTCTCCGTGCCGCACACGAAGCACTCCTTACACGCAAAAACGAACCGATAGAAGGCGGGAATGGTATTTATACGAAATATAAATATCCGATTCTTACCGCGGAGCACACGCCGCTGGAATGGCGCTATGATTTCAATGAGCAGGACAATCCCTACTTGATGCAACGCATTATGATGAATGCGGTGCTCAATGCCGGAGCTATCCTATTTGATGGCAAGTACACCGTTGTAGCACGCGTGGAAGGAGCGGACCGCAAATCCTTCTTCGCCGTAGCCCAGTCGCCCAACGGGATCGACAACTGGCGTTTCTGGCCGGAACCCGTCACCATGCCGGATGGCAATAATGCTCCTGCGACGAATGTCTATGACATGCGCCTCACGCGTCATGAGGATGGATGGATATACGGTATCTTCTGCGTGGAGCGTCACGACGAGACCAAACCTTTCGACACCTCCGCCGCTACGGCTGCCGCAGGCATCGCCCGCACCAAAGACCTCGTTCATTGGGAACGCCTCGATGATCTCAAGTCCCTCTGTCAGCAGCGTAACGTGGTGCTCCATCCGGAGTTCGTGGAGGGGCAATACGCATTATACACGCGTCCGCAAGACGGCTTTATCGAGACCGGCAAAGGCGGAGGAATAGGCTGGACGCTCACACCCGATATCACGCATGCTGAGGTGCGCAACGAACGCATCATCTACCCACGCGCTTATCATACCGTCTATGAAGTTAAGAACGGTGAAGGACCCGCACCCATCAAGACCGCCAAAGGCTGGCTCCACCTCGCCCATGGCGTACGCGGCACCGCTTCCGGACTCCGTTATGTGCTCTATATGTATATGACCGCCCTGGATGACCCCACACGTGTCATTGCCCGACCCGGCGGATGGTTTCTCGTGCCCGAAGGCAGCGAGTACATCGGCGATGTGATGAATGTAGCCTTCTCCAACGGCTGGATCGTAGAGGATGTACAAAGGGACAATGTACAATGTACAAAGGATGACCGCAAGGTCTTTATCTACTACGCGTCAGCCGATACACGACTCCATGTAGCCACCACTACCGTGGAGCAGCTTCTTGACTACTGCCTCAACACACCCGAAGACGGACTCACCACCTCTGCCTCCGTGGAGAAGATCAAAGCCCTCGTCGCAAAAAACAGCAAAATGAATAAATGAGAAAATGACTAAATGTGAAAATAAATCGTACATCGTACATTCGTCCTTTGTACATCACATGGGCTATGGTTTCGGCGATATGTCCTCGTCGATGTTTTGGAAAGTTTTTTCCTATTATCTGCCGTTCTTCTACAGCAATATCTTCGGTCTCTCGCTTACGGATGCCGGGATTATCCTGCTTGTCACGCGTATCTGGGACGCAGTCTCTGATCCGATGATGGGTGTTTTGGCTGATCGTACGCAAACACGTTGGGGCAAGTACCGCCCGTACCTGCTCTTTGTGGCACCGCTCTTCTCCATCGCAGGCATCTTGCTCTTTACGACACCCGACTGGTCCTACGGAGCCAAGCTTATTTGGGCGTATGTAACCTACATCCTGATGATGACGGTCTATACGGGAATCAATGTGCCTTATGGAGCTATGTTAGGCGTCATGACGGCTGACTCGCAGGAGAAAACGGTCTATTCTTCCTTCCGTATGTTCTTTGCTTACGGCGGTTCGTTCCTGGCGCTCTTTCTCTGGGAACCGCTCTGCAACGCCCTCGGCGGTTATAACAGCCCGCAGGGCTGGTTTTGGGCGATGGTAGTCATTGCGGCTGCCTGCTTTGTGCTCTTTATCTGCTGTTTTGCGCTCACACGTGAAGAACTGAAAACAGTCTCTACCGTATCTATCGGTTCGGATTTCAAGGCACTATTGAGCAACAAGCCCTGGTGGATACTGATTGGTGCAGCTCTCTGTTTCAATCTTTTCTGTACCGTCCGTGGTGCTACGGTAGCCTACTATTTCGCCGACATCATACCCGAGGGAGCAAAACTCCCATTTGAGATTTTAGATTTGAGATTTGAAATTTTATTTTATGCGGGTCTCTTTCTCGCGGTGGGCGAAGTGTCAAACATGATCGGTGTCGCGCTCTGCGTGCCTTTGGCTGCACGCTTCGGTAAGAAATCCACCTTCATTGCCGTCAATATCGCCCTGTGTGTGCTGTCGGTGTTGTTCTTCTTTATTCCTGTTTCGCAGACCGGCTTCTGGCTTATGCTCCTCGCTCAGATACTTATCTCCATGCTCACGGGCGTGATGTCACCTCTGGTATGGTCGATGTACGCCGATGTGTCCGACTACGCCGAACAGAAATACAAGACGGCTTCGACGGGACTCATCTTCTCTTCGTCCTCCATGGCGCAGAAGTTTGGCGGTGCGATCGGCGGTTCAGCTGCCCTCTGGCTACTCGCTGCCTGCGGCTATATCTCAAACCCTCAAACAATTTCAAACCTTCAAACAGGCGAAGCCTTCACTCAGCCGGATTCTGCGCTTCTCTGCCTCCGATGCTTGATGTCCTTCATTCCGGCAGCGGTGAGTATCATCGCAGTACTCGTGGTATCGTTCTATCCGCTGACTACCTCACGCATGAGAGAGATAGATGCCGCCCTTCAAATTCAACGTAATTGAGATTGAATAATAAAAAATGTCAAATATCCAATATCAAATATCAAATCTTCGAGCAGAAGCGCAGTCTCTGCTCGAAGAAAACATCCTCCCTTTCTGGGCAAACCGCATGGTGGATTATGAGCATGGCGGTTTCTATGGTCGTATAGATGGACATAACATCCTCTATCCCGAAGCCGAGAAAGGTGCAGTGCTCAATGCACGTATCCTATGGACTTTTGCTTCTGCTTGCCGTATTCTTCATCGTATGCCCTATCGCATCCTTGCTGCACGTGCCATGGATTATATCCTCGTCCGCTTTTTGGATCAGAAGTATGGAGGCGTCTTTTGGTCGCTCAATGCCGATGGATCACCACTCGATACCAAGAAACAGACCTATTCCATAGCCTTCACTATCTATGGTCTGACGGAGTTCTATCGCGCTACGAAAGACCAACAAGCCCTCGATGCCGCCATCCGCCTCTTCCAAGATCTCGAAGCACATGCTTTCGATGCCGTCCATGTGGGCTATGTCGAAGCCCTCACACGCGACTGGCAACCCATTCCGGATAGTAGGCTCTCTGATAAAGATGAAAACTGCGCTTTCTCCATGAATACCCACCTTCATGTGCTCGAAGCCTACACCAACCTCTACCGCGTCTTAAAGAATGTACAAAGGGACGATGTACAAGGTACAAAGGAGAGGGTAGAGCGCCAACTCCGTACACTCATCGACATCTTTGCTACCCGTATCTTTGATCCCGCAACCGGTCACTTGATGCTTTTCTTTGACGAGAACTGGCAACCATCCAACACCCATACTTCTCCCGGGCATGATATAGAAGCGGCATGGCTGCTACATGAGGCATTGGAGGTGTTTGGTGATGAAGAACTGCTAAATCAAATACTGCCGGTCATTCATTCATTGGCGCAAGCTGCTGAAGATGGCATTCTCCGTGAGTCTGAGTGGTGGTGCTTTGCCGAAGCGGTCGTCGGATATATTGATCAGTGGCAGATCCTGTTGGGCGAAGATTCGCAGGAAGCGTCTATCAATTATGAATTGGCACAAGCAGCTTACGAATTTATCCAAAACCGCCTTTTGGATCGCGAGCACGGGGAGTGGTTCTGGTCTGTCCTTCCGGACGGAACTCCGGATCTCACACGGGACAAAGCCGGTTTCTGGAAATGCCCCTATCACAACTCCCGCATGTGCTTTGAGATAATCGAACGCCTGAAATAATTCGTAATTTTTAATTTTTAATTTTTAATTCATAGTGAAGCCCTATAAATTTGCTCCGTACCTAAAAACCACCATCTGGGGTGGTTATCAGATTGCCCCCTTTAAGGGCATTTACACCGCGCAGCCGAATATCGGTGAGTCGTGGGAGATCAGTGCAGTACCCGGTCACGAGTCTGTGGCTGTCGAGCGAGGCATCATCGGGGATGTGGACCTCGGACTCAACCTCGCACAATTGATTGACAAATACAAAGGGCTGCTTGTCGGAGAACGGATCTATAGAAAGTTCGGAAATACCTTCCCGCTCCTCGTTAAGTTCATCGACTCGCGCCAAGACCTCTCCGTCCAAGTACACCCCAATGACCAATTGGCGCAGAAACGTCATGGTTGCCCGGGTAAAACGGAGATGTGGTATGTCGTCAAAGCCGATGTCGGATCGAAGATCTACTCCGGTCTCAAAAAATCTATCACTCCCGAGGACTATGAGCGCTTAGTCACCACAACCTCCTCATCCTCTAACCCACTAACCCCCTCATCCTCTAACCCATTCTTAGACATCATCTCCACACATGAGTCCCATCAGGGAGACCTCTTTTTTCTTCCTGCCGGAAGACTGCATGCTATCGGTGCCGGTAATTTCCTCGTCGAGATCCAGCAGACCTCTGACATCACCTACCGCGTCTATGACTTCGGACGCAAGGATGAGCACGGAAACCCGCGAGAACTGCATATCTCGGAGGCTAAAGAGGCGATCGATTATCAGGTCTGGCCGGAGTACCGTACCTCCTATGACTCCACCAAACCGAACTCTGAACTCATCCACTGTCCCTACTTCACCGTGAATAGGGTAGTGGTGCAAGTAGCTGCAGAGATAGACTTGAATACCGATGCCTTTGTGGTCGTCGTTTGCCTTTGGGGCGAAGCCCACATCAACGGCATTCATGTCAAGCAAGGAGAAACTCTCCTTGTCCCCGCATCCGAAAATGTCCTCTATATCTTCGGAAATGCTACTTTCTTAACCGCTACTATGTAACTCGCTAATGAATAAATAATTATGAAAAATCAACAAGCTTCTTCATCACTCCGTGTGATCACAATCATCGCGATGATGTTCCTCTACGGCATGATCGCGTTTGTAACGAACCTCGCCGCTCCGGTCGGTAAGATATGGGAGCAGTCCTTCACCGGCTCGCACGCCCAGTTCATGGGTATGTTAGGTAACGCGATGAACTTCCTGGCGTACCTGATCATGGGTATTCCGGCGGGTTTGATGCTATCCAAGGTGGGCTATAAGAGAACGGCACTGATAGCGGTTTTTGTAGGTTTCTTAGGTATCTTCGGGCAGTACCTCTCGGGTTTGTTCGACAGTTTCATAGTGTACCTGTTAGGTGCGTTTATCTGCGGTTTCTCCGTATGTATGCTCAATACGGTGGTGAACCCCCTTCTGACCCTGATGGGCGGCGGCGGCAAACGAGGGAACCAGCTCAACCTCATCGGCGGTACGATCAACTCACTCGCCGGTTCGCTCACGCCTATGCTCGTCGGAGCCCTCATCGGTGCCGAGCTGGCAGGCAAGGAGATCGACGATGTGAACCTCATCCTCTATATCGCTATGGGTGTCTTTGCGGTAGTGTATCTCGTGATCCGTATCACACCTATTGCCGAGCCCGAGGGCGCAGGTCAGGAGGTCGTTTACGAGCGATCCCCTTGGGCTTTCCGGCATTTCGTCTTAGGTGCTTTTGCCATCTTGCTCTATATGGGGGTGGAGATAGGTATTCCCGCTACTTTGATCAGTTATATGACTCCGAAGGTGGGATTTGCTACAGCAGGCTTTATTGCCGGACGGTATTGGCTCTTGATGCTCGTCGGACGATTCATCGGCTCTGCACTCGGTGGGAAAATCTCTTCTCGGACTATGCTCATCACCGCGGCTTCCATGTGCTTCGTTTTGATTGGAGCTGCTATGTGGATCGGAGACTGTGTGATTGTCAAGACCTTCGTACAGGGACAGGTGATGGAAGTACCGATGGCATCAACGCTTCTGGTAATAACAGGTCTGTTCACTTCTATCATGTGGGGCTGTATCTTTAATCTATCGGTCGAAGGACTCGGCAAATACACCGCGAAAGCATCAGGTATCTTCATGACGATGGTCGTCGGTGGAGCTATCTGGCCGTCGCTGCAAGCAGCTCTCGCGGGACGCATCGGTATCCTCGTCAGCTATATTGTTCCGCTCCTCTGCGCCGCGTATATACTCTACTACGCTATTGCAGGGTGCAGGAATGTCAATACGGATATTTCTACCAAATAAATCATGAAACCAATTTAACACTTCTTGTAATAACATCTATCTCCGAAATTTTTTGATACCAAGAGGTGCGTGTTTAAAATCGTTCGCGGAACTCGGAGGGAGTACAGCCTTTGGACTCCCGGAAGAGACGGTTAAAATGGCTGAGTGTGTTGAAACCACAGGAGAAACCAATCTCGGAAACAGGGTGCTGTGTCGTCAGTAACAACCGTGCTGCTATACCCAACCGGTAATCAATGAGATAACGGTTGGGTGTGCGGCCGGTCTTGTTTCGGAAGAAACGCGAGAAAGATTCCAGTGCCATGCATGCCAAATCTGCCATTTCTTTCAACCCTATATCGTTCATGTAATTTTTTGCGATAAACTCTTTTACCTGCCTTACCCGTTCGTCCTCATTCTCTTCTTTGGCATTTACAAAAGAGGAGGAGGATAGTTCGTGTGCATCTTCCACTAATGACAACCGGTACAGCAGATTGAACAGCCGGATGACAGAGGCAAAACTATCGTTGCTCTGCGCCAGATTGATAATATCCTCGCGCAATAAACGGATGGCGGGTTCCGGAAAGGCAAGCCCTCTTTGGGCGCGCTCTATCATACGCCGAATGGACGCTAACGCGCGCTTGTCCATTAAGGCGCCCCTGAAAATATCCGGGTCTATGTGGATCGTGATTTCATGTATGTCCTGCTCCGGGCATGTGCCCTGCTCCCAAATGTGCACCAACTTACTGCCGGTGATAAGCACCAGATCCAAATCTCCGATCTGCTCGTGACTGTCACCTATGGTGCGTACCACACCGGCGGC
>JAFXWI010000002.1 GCA_017542915.1 Paludibacteraceae bacterium | reverse complement strand
TCCCAACACGCAGCCGACCAGAAGATGGTTCTCGCTACTCACCGTGTAGCTCCGACCCAGAACCCGAACTGCTCTCGTCTGTACATCCGCGGTCTGAACTCGATCACTCGTTCGACCCCGATCAACGCCAAGGAGACGAAGATCCGTTCTCGTTTCTCGGCAGTATCCCTCGCCGTAAAAGAGCGTGCAGGCGACCTCTCGAAGATGTCTGCCGACCAACTGGCTTTCGAGGCTCAGAAAAACCTCGCCGATGGCAAAAAGACCATGCGTGCCTACCTCTGGAAGGTCTGCGGCGAAGCCTACGATCAGGAGCACAACGGCTAAGCCGAAACCCTCTAAGCAGGGCAAAAAGAAAGCGTCCGAAAGGGCGCTTTTTTTGAAAGAAAGAGGGATTGTTGGAGTCTGTGCGGTGGTACTTCGGCACGCCCCTTCCCTAAATTTATTTTTATAATTTAGGGCGGGTTCCCTCCGAATTTACGTTCGCACCTTGCGGTGCATATGCAAATAAAAGGATTTTTTTGTAAAAAGGGTAAACCCTCTATTTTAATCGCTACGAGCATGTCTGTGAGCAAGCTCCCACATACTCATATCGCTTAAAATAATAGAATTCATTCTATTTTTTACAAAAAAATCCATTTTTATTTGCATATGTGCAATTTTTGTTGTAATTTTGCACGATTTTTGTGCGCATATGGGTAACGCACAGGTGTATATACGTGTAATTGAATATAACGAAATATGGATTTTTTAGGACTTATTACTAAGCTTTTCGGCAACAAGGCGCAGAAGGATATGAAAGCCATACAGCCGATAGTGGATCAGATCAAAGCACAGTACGAGGTGATTGATGCGCTCTCCAATGATGAGCTGCGTGCTCATTCGTGGGCGTTGATGGACAAGCTCAAAGCAGCTGTCGCAGACAAGAAATCTCAAATCGCAAACCTCAAATCTCAGATTGAGGCCACGCCTATTGAGAAGCGTGAGAAGATCTACAACGAGGTGGACAAACTCGAGAAGGAGATCAAGGACAAATACGAGGAAGTGTTGAACGAGATTCTGCCGGAGGCATATGCGATCGTCAAATCGACCGCACGTCGTTTTGCCGAGAGTGAGACGGTAGAGGTGACCGCAACCGAGATGGATAGAGCCTTGGCTGCTGACCCGCGTTTTGATTTTGTGGAGATAGTAGGAGGCGATCATCTCGCCAAGGCGGTTTATAAGAACCACTGGATGGCGGGCGGCAACGAGATCAAGTGGGACATGATCCACTATGACGTACAGCTCTTCGGTGGTGTCGTTCTGCATCAGGGTAAGATCGCCGAGATGGCAACGGGTGAGGGTAAGACCCTTGTGGCAACCCTTCCGGTGTACCTCAACGCGTTGACGCATGAGGGCGTTCATGTGGTGACGGTCAACGACTACCTTGCTAAACGTGACTCGGAGTGGAACGGACCGATCTATATGTTCCTCGGCTTGACGGTCGATTGTATCGACAAACACCGTCCGAACTCCGATGAGCGCCGCAAAGCCTACGCTTGTGACATCACTTTCGGTACGAACAACGAGTTCGGTTTCGACTACCTGCGTGATAACATGGCTACTTCGCCGCTTGACCTCGTGCAGCGCGGACACAACTATGCGATTGTCGATGAGGTGGACTCCGTCTTGATTGACGATGCCCGTACACCGTTGATCATCAGCGGTCCGGTGCCCAAAGGCGAGGATCAGCTCTTCGATGAATACAAAGACCGCGTAGCCGCTCTTGTTCGTCAGCAGACCACGCTGACCACCAAACTGTTGGCTGAAGCCAAAGCGAAGATGGGTTCCGCAGACGAGAAGGAGAGAGAGGCAGGTGAGTTGGCTCTTTTCCGTTCGTTCAAAGGAATGCCGAAATCGAAGGCGCTCATCAAATATCTCTCTGAGCCGGGCGTCAAAGTGCGTATGCAGAAAACCGAGGAGTTCTATCTCCAAGAGAACGAGAAGAACATGCACATCGCTACCGACGAGCTCTTCTTCGTCATCGACGAGAAGAACAAGTCCATCGAGTTGACCGACAAGGGTATAGATGCACTGACCGGTACGACCGATGACCCGAATTTCTTCGTCCTGCCGGATGTGGGTTCCGAGTTGGCGGAGCTGGAGAACGAGACCTCTCTTTCTGCCGATGAGAAACAGCAGAAGAAAGACGAGATCCTCACCAACTATTCGATCAAGTCGGAGCGCGTACACACCGTTCACCAGCTGCTCAAAGCATATACCCTCTTCGAGAAAGATGTCGATTATATCATCGACGGCGGCGAGGTGAAGATCGTGGATGAGCAGACCGGTCGTGTGATGGAAGGTCGCCGCTGGTCGGACGGTCTGCATCAGGCAGTCGAAGCAAAGGAGAACGTGAAGGTTGAAGGTGCAACGCAGACCTTTGCTACCATCACGCTGCAGAACTACTTCCGTATGTACCACAAGCTTGCCGGTATGACCGGTACCGCAGAGACCGAGGCAGGTGAGTTCTGGAACATCTATAAACTCGATGTGGTGGTCATCCCGACCAATAAACCCATCGCCCGTATCGATATGAACGACCGTATCTATCGCACCAAACGCGAGAAATACAACGCCGTCATCGACGAGATCGTGAATATGGTGAACCAAGGTCGTCCGGTGCTCGTGGGTACCACTTCGGTGGAGATCTCCGAGTTACTGAGCCGTATGTTGACGCTCCGTAAGATCAAACATAACGTCCTCAACGCCAAACTTCACCAGCAGGAGGCGCAGATCGTTGCCGAAGCAGGTCGTGCAGGCGTGGTGACCATCGCTACGAACATGGCAGGTCGTGGTACCGATATCAAACTGACGCCCGAAGTGAAAGCAGCAGGCGGTCTCGCTATCATCGGTACCGAGCGTCATGAGAGCCGCCGTGTGGATCGTCAGCTCCGTGGACGTGCCGGTCGTCAGGGTGACCCGGGTTCGTCTGTGTTCTACGTCTCGCTGGAAGATGACCTGATGCGTATGTTCGGTTCCGAGCGTATCGCTTCTATCATGGACCGTATGGGCTTCGAGGAAGGCGAGATGATCGAGCACTCGATGATCTCTTCGTCTATCGAACGTGCCCAGAAGAAAGTAGAGGAGAACAACTTCGGTATCCGTAAACGACTCATCGAATACGATGATGTCATGAACCAGCAGCGTAACCTCATCTACGCCAAACGTCGTCACGCCCTCATGGGTGAACGTATCGGCGTGGATATCACGAATATGATCTATGAGATCGCAGAGAACCTCGTGGCTGACGCTAAGTCTGCCAATGACTACGAGGGACTCAAGTTCGATGCGATGCAGGTCTTCGCGATCGAGTTGCCGTTCGACGAAGAGGTCTTCAGCCGCGGTAAACGCGATGCCCTCTCTAACGAACTCGCGGAGGCGGCGCTGGACAGCTTCAAACGCCGTATGGACAAACTGACCCAGATAGCTGACCCGCAGATCCAATACGTCAACGAGACCAAGGGACAGATGTACGAGAACATCCTTATCCCGATTACCGATGGTAAACGTGTCTATAACATCGCCGTGAACCTCAAGTTGGCGGCTGAGACGCATTGCAAAGAGGTGGTGAAGGAGTTCGAGAAACGGATGTTGCTCTACGTCATCGATGATGAATGGAAAGAGCATCTCCGTCAGTTGGACGACCTCAAGCAGTCCGTTCAGAACGCTTCGTACGAGCAGAAAGACCCGCTGTTGATCTATAAGTTAGAGTCGTTCCATATCTTCAAGGCGATGTTGGATAATCTCAACCGCCGTGCGATCGCTATCCTCCTGCGCGGACAGATCCATATGACCGAGCCGGATCATGTACAGCAGGCTCAGCAGCAACGCCGTATGGACTACAGCCGTTACCGCACGCAGAAAGATGCCGTTCAGCAGGCAGCACAGGCTTCCGGAGCTGCAGCGGCTGCAGGTCGTGACACCCGTGAGAACGCTCGTCCCGAGCCGATCCATGTGGATAAGAAACCTCGTCCGAACGATCCTTGTCCTTGCGGTAGTGGTAAGAAATACAAACAATGCCACGGCAAATTGCAGACTGCTGCAATTTGAAATTAAAAATTAAGAAATAATCGTGCCCGTAAGGGCTAAGAATTAAGAATTAATTTGAGATTTCAAATCCTCATAGTATCCTTGTTTTGCGCCGCCATCAACATGACGGCGCAACAAGTATATCCCGACACTTTCAAGTTGGCGGAGCAGAACAAGACGGCGGATATCGACCTGCTGTTACTGGACATGGTCTCCGCGCAGAGCGAAAAGCTGCACGCCCATGACACGATTGACACCCTGACGGTCGGGGAAGTCATTCGGCTCGATTCGATAGCCCGCGAGATAGCGGAGATAGACTCCTTGCGTGAACTCAACGCGCAATTGGCGCTACAGACCATCGCGCAGACACCCCATATAGAGGTCGAGAAATCGTGGATCAAGGATGCGGAGGAAGACCGAAACGACGTCCTGCGCGCTATTCGGGATATGCATTCTCCTTGGCGGCGTGAGGCGGTGGTGATGCTGCAAGTGACTCAGAACTACGTCACCAACAACTGGTACCAAGGCGGATCCTCTTCCTTCGCAGGACTCGGTACGGCGAAAGGACAGATCAGTTACATCTCCGATCAGTTTACATGGGAGAACACAGGAGAATGGCGTATAGGTGGAACGACCATCGCGAACGACAGCCTTCATAAGGTCAACACCACCGATGATGTGTTCCGTGTCTATACCAAAGCGAACCTGCGCATCATTCCGAAACTGTTTGCCTCTGTCTCCGGCGAACTGGAGACTCGTTTGCTGCCGACGTACCGCTCTAACTCCAATGAACTCAAGTCCGGTCCTTTCTCGCCGGTACGTTTCAACGCCGCAGTCGGTATAGACTGGAAACCGGTCAAAAGGCTCTCCCTCTCCGTCTCGCCGCTGTCTTATAAGGTGGTACATATTCATGACACAGCCCGCGTGCGGGTCAAAGACTACGGTCTCAAAGAGGGACAGCAGACCCAGCATAACATCGGTTCGTCCGTCCGTCTCGAATATACATGGAAACCCGTTCGAGAAGTGGAACTCGAAATGCGGTTCTTTACCTATACCAATTATAAAGATGTGGAGATTGATTTAGAGGTGAACTGCGATTTTATCATCAACCGCTTCCTCTCAGCACGTTTGCAGTTACACCCTCGTTATGACTCATCCGTCATCATGAAAGGCGACAAACATGCCAAACTGCAGTTCCGTGAACTGCTGTCTATCGGCTTCGCGCATAAGTTCCGATAAGGGGAAAGGGCGTAGCGGTCTTTACTCTTTTAGCGCAGCGGTCAATTTTCGCAGAGCGCTACCAGCTCGTTCCAGCGAACGAAAGCTTCGTAACCGTACTTCCAGATATTGTACTTGATCTTATTGATGTCCACTTCTTCGCCGAGGTGGCTTTTCGAGTAGAACTTATCGGCGTAGCAGATGATCTTCTCTTCCAAACTCTGCGGACAGTAGTCCTTTTCGGGAATAGGTAGCTCTTCCCGCTCCACCTGTTCGATGGTGATACCGGTACCTGTGTGCCGTTCTGCCACCAAAGCATGTTTCGGAAAACCTTCCTTACGCAGCAACTCCGCGCCTAAATAACCATGCTCGATATATTTATGCGGACCCATACAGTATATCTTCGGCGCGTTGCAGAAGATGATTCCTATATCATGCAGCATCGCCGCTTCTTCTACAAACTGCCGATCCACTAACCCTTCCTCTGTCCATTGAGGATGTGCATCTACAATCTTTAGCGCACGATCTGCCACCTGTCGGCTGTGCGTCAACAGAACATGCTTCAACTCCGGTGTTTCCCCGTAGTACTTTTCTATGAGAGCGATGTAATTCGTAATTCTTAATTTTTAATTCGTAATTTTTAATTTTTAATTTTTAATTCTCAATGTATTCCATTGAGGAATGACCGTGCGTCCATTCTCTTTTTGCCCGGTACTTGCAGTTCCAGTATGCGCACCGCGCCTTCCTTGCATGGGATGATAATTCCCTTTGTACATTGTACATGGTCCCTTTGTACTTTTTCAACGGTAAATATTTTCACGTTTTCGAAAATATTTCCGTTGATATTGAGGTTTGTCCATGCGGCAGGGTAAGGGCTGAGTCCGCGTACGAAATTATGTACCTGCTCCGCCGTCATCCGGTCGAAATGAATCTCGCAGTCTTCTTTGAAGATCTTCGGCGCAGGACGTAACTCCGCTACCTCCGGTTGCGGTGTCGTAGGTACTTGGATACCTTTGTTCTCGCAATCAATGATCAGATCCACCGTGCGGGTGACCATCTCTTTGCTAAGCTCCATCAGTCTATCGTGAACCGAACCCACGTTCTCGTCTTCGCCGATAGGAATACGTTCCTGCAGGATCATGTTTCCCGTGTCGATCTCATGTTTGAGCATGAAGGTCGTCAGACCGGTCTCGCGGTCTCCGTTCATGACTGCCCAGTTAATCGGCGCTGCGCCTCGGTACTGCGGCAGTAAGGAACCGTGGATATTGAAGGTGCCTAAACGGGGCATCGTCCAAACGACCTCCGGCAACATCCGGAACGCCACTACGATCTGCAGATCCGCCTTATAGCTTCTCAACTCCTCTATGAACGCCTCGTCTTTGAGTTTCTCGGGCTGCAGAACCGGCAGTCCTACCTCCAAGGCGTATTTCTTGACATCCGAATACTGCACCTGATGACCTCGACCTGCCGGTTTGTCCGGCATCGTCACCACGGCTACTACGTTATAGCCTCCTTCCACTAAGGTCCGCAGGCTCGCCACCGCAAACTCCGGTGTACCTAAATATACTATTCTTAAATCTCTCTTTGTCATAACAACTTAACGTTTTTTCGAAAGAAAAAACCATTTTAACTCTTTAACTATTTAACGTCTTGATACTTTGGATCAAGACTTTTCGGTCGTTTATCTACTACCGGGCTAAGCGGTCTCCTATACGCGCGTATAATAAGGTATATACCCAAGACGATAAACGGCAGGCTGAGGAGCTGACCCATATTCAAGAGATGTCCGGCTTCGAAAGCCTCTTGGTCGTTTTTGATGAACTCCAATAGGAACCGCACGCCGAAGATGATGAGGAAGAAGACTCCTAACAGCAGTCCTTCGCGACGACGCGCATCGGTCTTCCAATATAGAGGCCACGTGATGCAGAATGCGGCTAAGCAGTACAGCATCTCGTATATCTGCGTCGGATGACAGGGTACCGTCTGACCGTCTCGTACGAAGATGAAGCCCCACGGCAGATCAGTCGGTCCGCCGTATATCTCGCTGTTGAATAAGTTACCTAAACGAATCAGAAAACCCGTGATGCATACACCTACGCAGAGCCGGTCTAAGATCCACAGCCACGTAGTGCCGAACTGCGGATAGCGGCTGAACTTATACTTATTGAGCAAGGCCGCTGCAGCGATGATGCCAATCGTTCCTCCATGACTTGCCAAACCGCCTTCCCAGATCTTAAGCATCCATAAGGGGTGCTCGATATAGGGGTTTCGGTACGTAAACTCCATGCCAAACAAGTACCACGGGTTGCCGTATTGATGCCATTCGTAGAAAAGGCAATGCCCCAGACGCGCACCAACAATAGCGCCTATCGTGATCCAGAAAAAGAGCTGGTCAGACCATTCTGCCGGGCAGTTCTCCCGTTTGTACATCCGTTCACTGATCACCCAACAAATATAGATACCGATTGCCCACAGCAACCCGTACCATCGTATTCCTCCGTCTCCGAAATGAATAAGTATCGGATCTACATCCCAAGTAATAAAATTAAGCATTGTTTATCGTCCCCAATTAAGTTTTGCTTTGAGCGAATTCAAGAAACTGTTGTCGCCTATTTGTACCACCTTGGTGGTGTAGTTGGCGCGCTCTACGTGCAGCGTGAGATCCGTACTGAGGCTCTGACTGCGACCGTCCACCGATACCATGAACGCATCGTAACGGCTCGTGACACGGATGTCGAACTGCCAGTCGTCCGGGACTACCAAGGGCTTGACCGTCAGGCTGTGCGGCGCGATAGGCGTGAGGATGATGCCGCGGCTCTGCGGTGCCATCAGCGGACCTCCGATAGAGAGGTTATACGCCGTGCTACCCGTCGGAGTAGCAATCACCAGACCGTCGGAGTTATAGGTGTGCAGGTATTCACCGTTCACCTTCAGCTCTATTTGCAGCATACTACTCAATCCCTCTTTGAGGATAGCGATCTCGTTCAGACCGTTCGGCGCCATGATCAGATTGTCTCGACGAGCACCGTCTTTGTCAATCACACTCACGTTCAGCAGACTACGTTGCTCGATCGTGTATTCGCCTGCCATCAGTTTATGAAGGATATTATCTACGTCGCAAGCCTGTACTTCTGCTAAGAATCCTAAATGTCCGCAGTTAATACCTACGATAGGAATATTCTTGTCTCCTATAGCTGCAGCGCTTGTCAGGAACGTACCGTCACCACCGACCGAGAGGGCAAAGTCAATCGGTTCGTAACTCTTGTCCGATGCCTCATCATCGTTCATCGAGACATCATTGATAAACCCGTCGTTGAAAACCGGATACTCGCGAAGATTCAGCTCCTGACGCAATTCCTGCGACAGTACTACTTGCAGATCGTTCTCGCTAAGCGAGTTGTCCTGCCTGTACTGTGTCAAAAACGCCAAGATATGCTGTACTTCCTGCAGCGTCTCGGGTTTCATCGCGTTTCCAAAAATAGCTATTATCATGTTTTTTCACTTTTGCGGCTGCAAAAGTACTGCTTTTTTCTGACATATGCAAATTTTTGTAGATTTTTCTAAATACCTTCCTAAAAATTTGCATATTTCAAAAATATTTTGTACCTTTGCAGCGTTTTTTAAAAACAACTATGACGAAATTAAGCGTAAACATCAACAAGGTAGCCACATTGCGCAATGCGCGTGGTGGAAATGTGCCTGACGTTCAGCGTTTTGCAGTGGATTGCGAGCTGTTTGGCGCGCAGGGTATTACCGTTCATCCGCGTCCGGACGAACGGCATATTCGTAAGGAGGACGTGTACGTGCTCAAGTCGATGGTGACTACGGAGCTCAACATTGAGGGAAATCCGACGGATGATTTCTTGGCTTTGGTGACGGATGTCAAGCCGACGCAGGTGACCCTTGTGCCCGATGACCCTTCGCAGCTGACCTCTAATCACGGTTACGACACACGTAGGCATCTTCATTTTCTGAAAGGTGTAGTGAATCATCTGCACGCCTATCGGATGCGTGTGAGTATCTTTGTGGATCCCGATCCCGTGATGGTGGAGTACGCGCTGCGTACGGGAACGGATCGTGTGGAGCTCTATACGGGTCCTTATGCCGAGATGTTTGAGACGGATCCCGAACGTGCGATTGAGAAATACCGCGCTGCGGCGGAGAAAGCGCATGAGTTAGGACTTGGCCTCAATGCCGGGCATGACCTCAATCTCAAGAACCTCAAGCCTTTCATCAAGGCGTTCCCTTGGACAGCAGAGGTCTCTATCGGTCACGCCATCATCTGTGACGCCCTCTATTTGGGTATCCAAGAAACAATCCAAGAATATTTAGATTTATTGAAATAATATGTTATTACAAATTGACACATTAGCTGCCGTACAGGAGGAGATGGCAGCTATCGAAGAAACTACGCAGTCTATCAATCTGTTTGAAATGGCGCAATACGGAGGTTGGATCATGATTATTCTGGCGATCCTCCTTGCCGTCGCATGTTATATTTTCATTGAGCGTCTCGTGGTCATCAAGCAGGCTACGCAGGAGGACAAGTCCTTCATGGATCGTATTCGCGATTATATCCATGAGGGTAAGATCGACTCCGCGCTCAATCTCTGCAAGCAGACCGACACCCCTTCTGCGCACATGATTGAGAAAGGTATCACGCGTATCGGTCGTCCGATGCAGGATGTGCAGGTGGCTATTGAGAATGTTGGTAACTTAGAGGTCGGCAAGTTGGAGAAAGGGCTTGTCATCATGGCGACCATCGCCGGTGGTGCTCCGATGCTCGGTTTCCTTGGTACCGTATTAGGTATGGTGCAGACATTCTATAACATGGCACAGACATCCGGCGGCGTCATCGAGATGAGCGCTCTCTCCACCGGTATGTATCAGGCGATGGTAACGACCATCGGCGGTCTGATCGTTGGTATCTTGGCGATGTTTGCCTATAACTATCTCGTCTCGCGTATCGACCGCGTCGTTCGTCTCTTGGAGAGCCGTACCTTGGAGTTCATGGATCTTTTGAATGAACCGGCATAATTTTTAATTCTTAATTTTTAATTCTTAATTATGTCCCTTAAGAAACGAAATAGGGTAGAAGCAACTTTTGCGATGAGCTCCATGACGGACTTGGTGTTCCTCTTACTCCTGTTCTTCGTCATGGCATCTACGCTGTCTTCGCCAAATGATATTAAGATCAATCTGCCTACTTCCCGTTCGCAGAAGGTGACCCGTCCACAAGTAGCGAAAGTGTCGATTGACAATCTCGGTAATTACTTTGTGGCGTTGGGCAAGGAGAAACCGATTCCGGTTGATCCCGATAATCTGGAGGGTTACCTCAGTCGTGTGCAGGCAGCTGACTCCACGACCTATATCGCCCTTCATGCCGATCAGGACGTAGCGTACAAAGAGGTAGTACGCGTGCTCGATATAGCTAACCAGCATCATATGAAGCTGGTGGTAGCTACGAAACGTTAATAACCTATCCGCCAAGTTTGGCGGATCATCACATGACTAAGAAACAAAAACGACATATTATCGCCTCAATAGGTACAGTGCTCTTTATGATCCTACTGTTCCTATTGCTATGGTTTATCAAGCTGACCGCCTTCAAACCCGAAGAGGAAGAAGGTGTGGAAGTCGCTTTCGGCGAAGTGGCTGATGCCGGAGGTTACATGGCGGAGCAGTCGGAGGCAGTGCCGATGCCTTCACCCGTACCTGCAGCACCGCAGTCCGCTTCTTCTCCTTCGGACAATGATCTGATGACCCAAGAGGACGAAGAATCGCTGGCTTTGCGCCGCGAGCAGGAGAAGAAAGAGCGTGAACGCAAGGAAGCCGAGGCGGCTGAGAAACAACGTCAGCGTGAAGAGCAGGCTCGGCTCGAAGAGGAGCGTAAGGCGCGTGAGGCAGCTGAGGCGGCACAACGTGCCAAAGAAGCCGAAGCTATAGCGAAGGCAAATCAGTTCGGTTCGCTCTTCGGACAAACGGGTAATAC
>JAFXWI010000020.1 GCA_017542915.1 Paludibacteraceae bacterium | reverse complement strand
GGTCTGTTGAGCGACGGGCACATATTGTTGGAAGGCGTGCCGGGTTTGGCAAAAACCCTCGCCATCAAGACCTTAAGCGACTTGATCAAGGCAGATTTTAGCCGTATACAGTTTACTCCGGATCTGTTGCCTGCCGATGTGATCGGTACGCAGATCTACAGCATCAAAGATGAGTCATTCAAGATCAAGAAAGGCCCGATCTTTGCTAATTTTGTGTTGGCAGATGAGATCAACCGTGCGCCAGCAAAAGTGCAGAGTGCGTTGCTCGAGGCGATGCAGGAAAGACAAGTGACGATCGGCGAGCAGACCTTTAAGTTGGACGATCCGTTCCTCGTATTGGCTACGCAAAACCCGATTGAGCAGGAAGGAACGTACCCGCTGCCGGAAGCGCAGACCGACCGTTTTATGCTGAAGGTGGTGATCGGTTATCCGAAGAAAGAGGAGGAGCAAGCGATCATCCGTCAGAACATCGCTTCCGAGAAGAAACAAGTGCTGCCGATCCTCAGTACAAGCGACATCATCAAGGCACGTAAGATCGTTGAGGAGGTGTATCTGGACGAGAAGATCGAGAAATACATCGTGGACATCGTGTTTGCGACTCGTGAGCCGGAGGAGTACGGTCTGAAGGAGATGAAGCAGATGATCGCGTTCGGCGGTAGTCCTCGTGCAAGTATCAACCTTGCGAAAGCCGCACGTGCGTACGCGTTTATTCATAGGAGAGGATACGTGACGCCGGAAGATGTGCGTGCCGTTTGCTATGACGTACTGCGTCACAGGATCGGTCTGACGTACGAGGCAGAAGCGAATAACCTGACGACGGAAGATGTGATTACGGAAGTTTTGAACGCAGTTCAAGTGCCTTAACTAGATAGACTAGATGCTCTAGATATTCTAGATGGACTAGATTTACTAGAATTATGACTTCAGAAGAATTATTACAACGAGTTCGGAAGATAGAGATCAAGACCCACGGATTGAGTCGGAATATCTTCGCAGGCGAATACCACAGCCAGTTTAAGGGTCGCGGTATGTCGTTCAGCGAGGTGCGCGAGTATCAGCCGGGCGATGACGTTCGATCGATAGATTGGAATGTGACCGCGAGGATGAACCGACCGTATATCAAGGTGTACGAGGAAGAGCGTGAGTTAACGGTGATGTTACTGGTTGATGTCAGCGGAAGTCGGAACTTTGGTACCCAAAGTCAGATGAAACGCGACACAATCGCTGAAGTAGCCGCGACACTCGCTTTCTCCACCATTGAGAACAACGATAAGGTGGGTGTGATCTTCTTCTCCGACCAAGTGGAGAAGTTTATCCCGCCTAAGAAAGGTAAGAGCCACGTGCTGCACATCATCCGTGAGTTGCTGTCGTTCGAGCCGGAACATCATGGCACGGACATCAACGCAGCCCTCCAATATCTGACGAATGCGCAGAAGAGACGGTGTACGGCGTTTATCATCAGTGACCTGATGGATGTACAATTTAACAATGTACAAAGTACAAAGGATCGTGGTGTGTCTCCTATAGTGATTGCGAGCAGGAAACATGATCTGAGTGCTATACAGATATACGACCGAAGGGATGCAGAGCTGCCGGATGTGGGTTTGCTGAAAGTGAAAGACCCGGAGACGGGAGCACGCGTCTGGGCGGATACGAGTATAAAGAGTGTGCGTGACGCTTATGCGAAAGCATGGAGTGAGCAGCAGGAGGCGTTGGAAGAGATGTACAACAAAACCGGCATGAACCATGTGTCTATGTGCACGGATGAGGACTATGTGAAAAAGCTGATGATGCTTTTTCGAAATTAAAAATTAAAAATTATTGTTCGCGCAAAGATGCGCGAAAAATGCACGATGTTTAATTTATTATTAGCAATAGTAGTTAGCGCGAGTATTGACTCCACGACGCTGATGTTGGGCGATCAGACGGATCTGCATCTGCAGGTCACGCATGAGGCGTCGGAGCAGGTTCAGATGCCTGTTTTCGGAGAGCAACTCCAAGACGGGATTGAGATCGTCGATAAGACGATCGTGGACACGCTGAAGTTGAGCGACGGACGCGTGCAGTTGAACCAATACTTGACGCTGACCTCGTTCAAGGACAGCCTTTTCTCCATCGAACCGATAGCTGTAGTCAGCGGCGAAGATACATTCTGGACCGAAGCTTTAGCGCTGAATATCGTTCAGCCGTTCGAAGTGGACACCACCCTCGCTATCACCGATATCAAAGATATAGAGAAAGCGCCGATCTGGTGGTGGGGCTTCATCCGTTCTGTCTTGCTCGGCTTGCTGTTGATCGCGTTGGTCGGAGGCGGATTGTGGTTGTGGCAGTGGTACGAGAAGAAACGCAAGAACACCGAAGAGCCTATTGATCCGGAACTGCTGCGTCCTGCGGACGAAGTGGCGTTGGAGAAGTTGGATGCCATCAAAGAGGCGAAGATCTGGAAAGACGGTAAAGTCAAAGAGTACCAAACCGATCTGACGGATGTTGTGCGCGAGTATATCGGTCGTCGTTTTGAGGTACAGAGCACAGAAAAGACCTCCGACGAGACCTTGCGAGAGATGAAAGATATTCTCGTGAAAGGCGAAGGCTTGGAGCCTAATGTCGATGGAAAAGCACTCTTTGCCAAACTCAGTAAGATGCTGCAACTCGCCGACCTTGTTAAGTTCGCTAAGTGGCACACTACGCCGGACGAGAACGAACAGGCGTTGACTACTGCCTATGAGTTTGTCCAAGAGACAAGGATTGTGGAGGAGTTGAAAGTTGATAGTTTAGAGAAGTCGGAAAGTTAAAAGTTGTAAGTTTATGAGTTTTGCAAATCCGGGATATTTATTTTTATTACTGCTGCTGATACCGATCATCGCGTGGTATGCGTACGAGTTGTACAAATCCGATGCGAGCGTGCAGATCTCTGACACAAGCGTGTTGGCGGCTCAGCCGAAGAGTTGGCGAATATGGATGCTGCATGTACCGTTTGTGCTGCGCGTAGCCGTTGTGACCCTATTAAGTCTCGCTTTGGCTCGTCCGCAGCTGACGAACCGCTGGTCGTCCGAATCGACCGAAGGTATCGACATCATGATGGCACTCGATATATCGGGAACCATGTTAGCCGAAGACCTGCGTCCGAACCGTCTGGAGGCAGCCAAACAGGTAGCTTCGGACTTCGTGATAGCAAGGCCGAACGACCAGATCGGTCTGGTGGTGTTTGCAGGAGAGAGTTTTACACAATGCCCGCTGACCACCGATCACGCGGTGCTCGTGAACCTCTTCAAGTCCGTAGAGTACGGAATGATCGAAGATGGAACGGCTATCGGTTTAGGTCTTGCGAACGCGGTGAACCGCATGAAAGACAGCGAGACGAAGTCGAAAGTGGTCATTCTGTTGACCGATGGATCGAACAACCGTGGTGACATCGACCCGCAGACGGCTGCACAGATAGCCAAGACTTTTGGAATCCGCGTATATACCGCGGGTGTCGGTAGTTACGGTCAGACCCGAGTACCGGTCAATACGCCTATGGGAAGGCAGTACGTGACCATGGATTCGGAGTTTGATGAAGGCACCCTGCGCGGCATCGCCGAGACCACCGGAGGACAGTATTTCCGCGCTACGGACAATGGTAGCCTCAAGCGCATCTATGAGCAGATTGACCAGTTGGAGAAAACCAAACTACGTGTGCGCGAGTACAGCAAACATACAGAGAACTTTATGCCTTACCTCGTAGCAGCACTCATCTGCCTGCTCTTGGAAGTTATACTGAGGTACTTTGTGCTGCGCACAATAAGTAATTAAAAATTAAAAATTAAAAATTACGAATTACAATGTTTCGTTTTGCAAATATAGAAGTCTTAGGGTTGTTGGCGAGTATACCGGCTTTCGCTATCGGATACTGGTTCTATACGCGTCATAAGAGAAGACAGTTGGAGGAGTTCGGCGATCCCGAACTGATGGAACAACTCATGCCGAACGCAAGTCATACGCGTCCGACGGTGAAGTTCTGTATTGTGATGGTAGCTTTGATGCTGCTTATCATCGCCGCCGCTCGTCCGCAGTTCGGTCAGAGTGAGCGCACGGAGAAAAGGCAAGGTATCGAAGCCATCGTGGCACTGGATATTTCCAACTCCATGCTCGCAGAAGACGTAGCGCCAAACCGTTTGGACAGAGCCAAACAGATGCTCTCCAAACTGATGGATAACATGGTGAACGACAAAGTGGGTCTGGTGGTTTTTGCCGGAGACGCTTTCGTACAACTGCCTATTACCTGCGACTACGTGTCTGCGAAGATGTTCCTCAACTCCATCAAACCCGAGCTCATCAAGACGCAAGGAACAGCTATCGGTCAAGCCTTGAGCACCTCTATCCGTTGTTTCGGAGAGAAGAGCGATGCGAGCCGCGCGATCATCCTCATCACCGATGGTGAGAACCATGAGGACGATGCTGTAGCTGTTGCCAACCGCGCCAAAGAAGAAGGGATACAAGTGTTGGTAGTGGGTATCGGTAAACCCGAAGGCTCCCCTATTCCGCTGCCGGGCACGAATAACTTCATCAAAGACCGTCAGGGAAACGTGGTGGTCAGCCGTCTCAACGAAGAGATGTGTCGCGAGATAGCACAAGCCGGAGGTGGACTCTACGTGCGTTGCGACAACACCAACACCGCTACCAAAACGATTCAGAAAGAGCTGGACAAGTTATCTACACAAGAGATTGAGACACAGGTCTTTACCGACTACAACGAGCAGTTCCAGAGCTTTGCTCTGATCGCCCTGTTCCTTCTTGTGATTGATTTCTTCATCTTCAATCGTAAGAACAAGTCGTTAACCAAATTGGATATATTCGGAGAGAAGTTGAAAGTTGAAAGTTGAAAGAAGTTATGAAGTTAAAAGTTTATAGTATATTAGTGTTGCTGATTGCATTCAGTTCTGCGGCTTTTGCGCAGAAGGAGTCGAGCGATGTGCGTAAGGGCAACAAGCAATACCGCAAGCAGAACTACACCGAGGCGGAGGTGAACTACCGTCGTGGTTTAGAGGCAAACAAAAACAGTTACGAGGCACATTATAACTTAGGCGACGCGTTGTTCAAGCAGGACAAGTACGCTGACGCACAGGTTGAGTTTGAGACCGCAGCGAAGATCTTGGACAAACAGGAAGACAAGACCCGTTACTCCAAGGCGATGCATAACATCGGTAACTGCGCGTTCGCGCAACAGCAGTACGACAAAGCCGTAGCTGCTTATCAGGAGTCCTTGCGTTCGAACCCGAAGGATAATGACACGCGGTATAACTTGGTCAAAGCGATGGAGATGCTTCAGCAACAACAGCAACAACAACAGCAGAATCAGGACAAAAAAGATCAGAAACAAGACCAGCAACAGCAACAACAGCAGCAAGAACAACAAGATCAAAACCAAGACCAGCAACAAGAGCAACAGCAACAAGAGCAGAACGAAGACCAGATGGACAAAGAGACCGCTGAGCAGATCTTGCAGGCTCTGGAGCAAGACGAACAGGATACCCAAGAGAAGTTGCAAAAACAGCAAGGTAAGAAACGTCGAGTAGAAAAGGAATGGTAATTATGAAGAAGATTTTATCGATATTAGTATTCATCGGCATCGCACTAAGTGTGTTTGCCGATGAGGTCGTATTTAAAGCGAACGCGCCAAGTCAGGTCATAGCCGGACGTCCGTTTCAGTTGACGTACACTGTCAACCAGCGTTGCCGTGATCTGAATGCACCGGAGTTCACGGATTTTGACGTATTGGCAGGTCCGTATTCCAGTACAAGCAGCAGCATCTCGTTTGTGAACGGACGCCGTACATCCTCGTACGAGCAGACGTACACGTACACCCTCATGGCGCAACGTACCGGTACGTTTACCATCGGTCCGGCAAGCATCAAGGTGGACGGTTCGAACTATCAATCCAACGGCGTGCGGATACAGGTGTTGCCGGAAGACCAACAACCGCAGCAGACTGCCTCTCAAGGGAGGGGACAAGGACAACAGTCTTCGCAGGGCTCGCAGGGTTCACAAGTGTCCTCCGAGAACCTCTTTGTGCGCACTATCACTACCAAGACCAAGGTGCATGAACAGGAAGCGTTTATGATCATGTACAAGCTTTATTTCGCGAATGTGGATGTAGCCCAATTGACCAACAACACCAAGTTACCGGAGTTCACGGGCTTCCTCAAACAGGAGTTGGAGCAAGGCGAGATACAAACCGAGTTGGAGCACTATAACGGTCGTAATTACCAGACAGCGGTACTGTACCGAACGATCCTCTATCCGCAGCACTCGGGCGATATCACTATTGACCCGGCGCGCTTCGAGGCAGTGCTTCGCGTGCAGACCAGACAACAAGTTCGTTCGATCTTTGACGACTTCTTCGGTTCGTACACCAACGTCACCAAGATGCTTACTGCTCCGGGCGTGACGATACATGTAGCGTCTCTGCCGGGAGGCAAACCTGCCGGTTTCTCAGGAGGTGTCGGTAAGTTCAACCTCACGCCTTCGATCTCTCAAACGGAGTTGCAAGCAAACGATGCGGTGACCATCAAATTGGATATCTCGGGTTCAGGAAACATGAAACTGCTCAAGACGCCTTCGATAGATTGGCCCGAAGGCTTTGAGCCCTATGACCCGAAAGTGACCAATAACTTCAAGACTACTTCCTCCGGCGTCAGCGGTACCAAATCGATTGAATATCTTGCTATTCCGCGCAGCGCAGGAGACTACACGATCCCTGCTGTGCATTTCAGCTATTTCGATATCGAGGAGAAAGCCTACAAGACCCTCTCGACGCCGGAATATACGATTCATGTGAAACGCGGAGCAGGCTCGTCTGCCGGAAGCTCTTCCGGCGAAGAAGGAGCTGTCGTTTATCACGCCCAAAAGGAGGACATCAAACAACTCGGCTCGGACATCCGTTATATTGACGCCAAACCGCTGCAAAGGAAAGCGAAGGCACAATCGTCTTTGATCGATTATCAATACCTTTGGTTGTGGTACGTTCTTCCGTTAGTTCTGGCAGGTATCGTGCTGGTCGTTCTGCGTAAGCAGATGTTGGAGAACGCGGATATCACCCGCGTAAGGTACAAACGTGCCAACAAAGTGGCACAGAAACGTCTGAAAGCCGCAGCTGCTGCCCTGAAGGCAAACAACAAAGATGCTTTCTACGCAGCTATCGAACAAGCCGCTTGGACGTACCTCAGCGACCGTCTCTCTATCCCGACAGCGGATCTGAATAAGGAAAATATCACGTCCATCTTGCAGCAGAAAGGTGTGAGCGAGACGCTGATAGCGGATGTGAAGAACGTCCTCTCAACGGCTGAGTTCGCCCGTTATGCACCGAGCACCGATCATGCGATGGATGACCTCTATACGGCGACAACGAATTTGATTAACAACTTAGAAGACCAGAAAATATGATAAAGTTGAAAGTTGAAAGTTTAAAGTTGAAAGGACTTTGCCTTGCGGCAATACTCTTTTTTAATCTCAACGCGTTCGCTCAAACGACGTTTGACGCAGCCAACACAGCGTACGCAGAAGGACGTTACGATGAAGCCGCATCGCTGTATCAAGCTATGATTGATGAGCAGCCGGATGCCGTGCTGTACTACAATCTCGGCAATGCGCAATATAAACAAGGCGAATTAGCACAAGCTATCCTTTGTTATGAGCGCGCGTTGCGCCTGAGACCGAACTATAAGGACGCGCAGTATAACCTCGCTTTTGCGCAGAGCAAGATCACGGATAACATCACCGAGCAGGATTTCTTCCTCTCCTCGTGGGCGCGAACGGTGCGTAATAACCTCTCGGAGCACACGTGGCTTGTGATCTCCATCGTTCTGTTTATCTTGGGATTAACGGGCATTCTGTTGTTCCTGTTGGGACACGAGCCTTGGTTGCGAAAGACCGCTTTCCACATCGCATGGACAGCGCTGCTCTTCTCGCTCATCGCAGGTCTCAATGCCGGTTCGCTGCATAAACGCGATACCCTGCGTAACGAAGCCATCATTACCCAAGGCGTCGTCAATGCTAAGTCTTCGCCTGACCGTTCCGGAACCGACCTCTTCACTCTCCACGAAGGCACGAAAGTGACGATCCGAGAAACCCTCGGAGAATGGTGTAACATCCGCGTCGGCAATAACGAAGGTTGGATCAAACAACAAAATATGGAGCGCATCTAAAAAAAATCAGGGCACCTCAACGGGGTACCCTGATTTTTTTATTTGAAATTTGAAATTTGAGATTTGCTTACAGGCTCTTAGCAACCTCGATCTCTTCGTAAGCCTCCAAGATATCACCTTCCTTGAGGTCGTCGTACGCCTTGAGACTCAAGCCGCACTCTGTGTTAACACCGGCCTCCTTGATATCGTCCTTAACGTGCTTGAGGGATGCGAGTTCGGCAGTCTTGATAACAATACCGTCACGGATGACGCGTACCTTGTTGCCACGTTTGATCTTACCCTCACGGACAATACAACCAGCGATGGTTCCGACTTTCGAGATATGGAAGGTCTGGAGTACCTCAAGGGTAGCCGTAACTTCCTCTTTGACCTCCGGAGCCAACATACCTGCCATGGCGTCCTTGAGCTCGTTGATAGCGTCGTAGATGATGGAGTAGATGCGGATATCGACCTCCTCCTGCTCCGCCATCTTACGGGCGGTACCGGTCGGACGCACATTGAAGCCGACGATGACCGCATCGGAAGCCGCTGCCAACATCACATCGCTATCCGAGATAGCACCCACAGCTCCGTGGATGACGTTGACTTGGATATTCTCCGTGGAGAGTTTGATGAGCGAGTCTTTGAGTGCCTCCACAGAACCGTCCACATCGGCTTTGATGATGATATTGAGTTCCTTGAAGTCACCGATAGCCATACGACGACCGATCTCCTCAAGACCGATATGTTTCTTCGTACGGATCGATTGCTCGCGTTGGAGTTGCTCACGTTTGTTAGCGATGTCACGTGCCTCTTGCTCGGTCGGCAGTACGTTGAACTCATCACCAGCCTGCGGTGCACCGTTGAGACCAAGGATTGTACAGGGCTCACCCGGGTGTACCTCGGTGATTTTCTGACCACGCTCGTTGAACATCGCACGGATACGTCCGTGGTACGTTCCTGCGAGCACGATGTCGCCCATGTGGAGTGTACCATCTTGTACCAAGAGGGTTGCTACATATCCACGACCTTTGTCCAATGAGGACTCGATGACCGAACCTTTCGCACGACGTTTGGGGTTCGCCTTCAGATCCAGCATTTCAGCCTCCAAGAGCACTTTCTCCAAGAGCTCATAGACGCCGTCACCTTTCTTTGCAGAGATCTCCTGACACTGGTATTTACCACCCCAGTCCTCCACAAGGATATTCATGTTCGAGAGCTGCTCACGGATCTTATCGGGGTTAGCACCGGGCTTATCGACCTTGTTGATGGCGAAGACCATCGGCACTCCGGCAGCCTGCGCGTGGTTGATAGCCTCGACGGTCTGCGGCATGACCGCATCATCGGCAGCGATGATGATGATCGCTATATCCGTCACTTTCGCACCACGCGCACGCATAGCGGTGAAGGCGGCGTGACCCGGGGTGTCGAGGAAAGTGATATGCTGACCGTTCTTGAGTTTGACGTTGTATGCACCGATGTGCTGGGTAATACCTCCTGCCTCACCGGCGATGACGTTCGCGTTACGGATGTGGTCCAAGAGCGAAGTCTTACCGTGATCGACGTGTCCCATGACGGTGATCACCGGGCAACGCGGCTCGAGATCTTCGTCGTTGATCACCTCATCGGCATTGATCTCCTCCACCACTTTCGCAGAGACGTACTCGGTGGAGAAACCGAACTCCTCGGCAACGAGGTTGATGGTCTCGGCGTCAAGACGCTGGTTGATGGAAACGAACAGACCGAGTGACATACAGGTTCCGATGATCTTGTTCACCGGCACGTTCATCATATTCGCCAAGTCATTAGCGGTCACGAACTCGGTCAGTTTGAGCACTTTGGATTGCTCTTGTGCTTCCATCATCTCCAACTCGTGCTTCTCACGTTCCTGCTCACGGCGTTCACGTTTGTATTTGGAGGAGTTGAACTTGTTCTGCTTCTGCTGGAGACGGTTGAGTGTCTCCTTCAGTGCTTTATCGACCTCTTCCTGAGTTGCCTCACGAGGTTGATTTTTCTTGCTTTTCTTACCTGCTTGATTGCGTTTGTCGGTCGGGTCAACCTTCGCAGCGTTGTTCTTTATACGCTCACGTTTACGCTTCTCGGCAGCAGCTTGCTGTTGTGCCTGTTGTGCCTGTTGACGCTCCTCGCGCTCTTTGCGTTTCTGCTCTTTGGTCTTCTTGGCAGGACGAGTAGAGGTGTCGATGGAGTCGAGGTCGATCTTACCGATGACCTTAGGAGCGTTTTTCAGTTCGGGCTTACCGAGGGTGAAGATCTCTTTCTTCTTCTCCACGGGCTTCTCCTGCTGTCTCTTGGCAGCATCAGCCTCTTTCTCCTGTTTTCTCTTTGCATCCTCCGCTTTGCGGGCAGCTTCTTCTTTGGCTTTGTTCTTCGCCTCCTCCGCCTCAGCACGTGCTTTCTCCGCAGCTTTTTTGGCAGCCTCAGCCTCTTCTGCTGCTTTCTGCGCAGCTAAAGCAGCCTCACGTTTCGCCTCTTCTGCTGCCAAACGTGCTGCTTCCTCTTCGGCTTTGAGTCGTTGCTCTGCCTCGATTGCCGCTTTGGCTGCCTCCTCCTTCGCCTGACGCTCCGCCGCACGACGGTCTGCTTCTATCTTCGTTGCCATATCTTTGTTGAACTCCTTGGCAAGCAGCAGATACAAGTCGTCGTCTATACGCACGTTCGGATCAGACTCGATAGCATGACCGTTTTTCTCGCACCAAGCGGTGAGAGTAGCCATACCTATATTCAATTCTTTACATGCTTTTATTAACTTAATCGCCATATACTTCTAATTTACAATTTACAAAGTGTTCTAAACGTTTGGTACAATCTGATTTGTCCGTACAGGTCTTACGGGTCAGTACCAAATTCCGTAAGCCCTTTGTTAATTGTACATTGTGAATTGTACATTAATCCTCGAACTCAGCCTTGAGGATGCGGAGTACGTCATCAATGGTCTCCTCCTCCAAGTCGGTCTTCGCGAGCAACTCTTCCTTGCTCGTACCCAAGACATCTTTCGCAGTATCCAGACCGATAGCCTTGAAGGCATCGAGTACCCACTGGTCGATTTCGTCGTTGAACTCGTCCAGATAGATATCATCCATATCCTGCTCGCTCATCTCGCGGTAAACATCGATCTGGTATCCGGTCAGCATAGAAGCCAACTTGATATTGAATCCGCCCTTACCGATAGCGAGGCTCACCTCTTCCGGTTGCAGATAAACCTTAGCGGTCTTTGCTTCCTCATCGATCTCGATGCTGCTGATCGTTGCCGGCGCTAAGGCACGTTGAATATACAAGTTGGTATTCGTCGTGTAGTTGATGACATCGATATTCTCGTTGCGCAGCTCGCGAACGATACCATGAATACGTGCACCCTTCACACCGACACAAGCTCCGACCGGATCAATACGCTCATCGAACGTCTCTACGGCTACTTTCGCACGCTCACCCGGGATGCGGGCGATCTTCTTAATAGAGATCAGACCCTCTTTGACCTCAGGCACCTCCTGCTCGAAGAGACGTTGGAGGAAGAGCGGGCTTGTACGAGAGAGGATGATCTTCGGGTTCTGGTTCTGGTTATCCACCTGCGTTACCACGGCACGAACCATCTCTCCCTTGCGGTAATAATCGGTCGGGATCTGGTTCTGCTTCGGCAGGTACATCTCGTTGCCTTCCTCGTCCAAGAGGAGCATCTCACGCTTCCACACCTGATAGAGTTCGCCGGTAACGACCTGACCGATCATCTCGGCGTACTTGAGGTAGAGGTTCTCTTTCTGCAGCTCCAAGATTTTCGAAGCCAAGGTCTGACGCAGGTTGAGGATCATACGACGACCGAAGGACTGCATATCGACCTTATCGGTAAAGTCCTCGCCGACTTCGATCTCGGGGTCGGTCTCACGTGCCTCGCTCAGCGAGATCTGGGTCTCCGGGTTTGCTACATCGTCATCCTCCATTACCAGACGGTTACGATAAATCTCCAAGTCGCCTTTGTCAGGGTTGATGATGACATCGTAGTTTGCGTCCGTGCCGTACATCTTTGCGATCACGTTACGGAAAGAATCCTCCAACACATTGATGAAGGTCTGTTTGTCAATTCTTTTGAAGTCCTTGAACTCCGAAAAAATGTCAATCAAGTTGATTGATGTTTGTTTTGCTGTTGCCATTTTTGCTTATATAGTTTTAATTTTTTTCTAGTCTATCTAGTCGTTCTAGTCAATCTAGAACTTAAGGTCATACTTGACGTATTTGGGTTCGTCGTACCGCCAAGTATGGGTCACGATCTGCGTCTCTTTTCGCTTCTTGCCTTCTACCGCAACCTTTTCTATGCAATCGACCGAGAAAGTCTCCTCATCCACCGAGACGAGCTGTCCTTTGTACTTGATGCTCTGTCCTTCTGTACTGACCAAGACTTCCACATCGTGCCCGAGGTTCTTCTCGTACTGCATCTTCGTCTTAAAGGGATCGGTCAGACTCACGGAGCCGACCTCCAGAGAGTAGTCCGGATCTACGGCATCGAGTTTCTCCACGAGAAAACGGTTCAGCTCTGCGCAGAAATCGACATCCACTCCCGCAAGGCGATCCACCTCCACTAAGATATCGTTACCCGCAGATATATTCAGCGTGATCAACTCATAATCGGTATCCTTCAGATACTCTTCAATCCAGTTTGTCAGGTCTTGTTTTGAAATCATATCTCTCACTATCAATGGTCCAATACAGGTTATTTTTTAAACGACGAGGAGACCTTTTCGAGGTCCCCTCAATCAAATCACGGTGCAAAGGTACTACAAATCTTGCATATATGCAAATTTTTGAGCAACTTTTTTTATTTTTCGTGCATTTTTATCATTTCTCAGCCAAAATAGTAGCCGAATAGGGTGCTACCAAGGCGTGATCCTCATGCAAATCCGACAATCCGTTCACGTTTGCCTCGCCGTTAAAAGCCAAGAGCTGATACTCGCCTTCGGGGACTTCGACCTGCTCTGCTTCCGGTCCGCCGTTGAGCAGGACGATGAGCGATTTCGCACTATCGATACCTTCGAGCGCATTGATGCGGTAGATGATCAGATGCTCCTTCTCGGTCGGCACCATCTCGCAATGGGTCTTCACCAGCTCGGCAGTGCCCAAACGGAAGCCTTTGTGCGCACGGCGGATAGCGATCATCTGCTGATAATACGTGAACAGGTCGTGGTACGCCGCCTTGTTCTCCCAAGGGATGATATTGATGCTGTCGGGACTCTGGTAACTGTTGTCGATGCCGTTCTTCGTGCGGAAGAGCTCCTCACCGCCGTAGATAAACGTCATTCCTTGCGACACAAGGACGGCTGTCTGAGCCAGTTTGTTCATGCGCAGTTTGGTCTGCTCGCTCTCTTCTTGGGCACTCACTTCAATGCGGTCACGCAGGCAGTAGTTGTCATGGCAGGTGATATACGACACGTGCTGCATCGGTTCGCCGCTCCACTGCGGACAAGCCACCAGACCGTTCATCAACGCCTCTTTGCAAGCTCCGTTGCCGGACGCAAATCCGCGTTCGTGGTCAAAAGGACTACCGATGAGCGAGTTACGGATATCATCGCTGAACGCGCCCACACGCGGCATCTTAAAGGTCCATTGTTTCATCGCCAACTGCTCGTACGGATAAGCCGGACTCATCGCGGCCCACCCTTCTCCGTAAGTCAGGATTGTCGGGTCAATCTCGTCCAACGCGGTACGGATAGCGTTCATCGTCTCTTGGTCATGGATGCCCATGAGGTCAAAACGGAAACCGTCCACGTGGTACTCGCGTGCCCAGTAACAAACGGACTCCACCATAAACTGCCGCATCATCTCGTGATCCGAAGCTGTCTCGTTGCCGCAACCCGAACCGTTCGCGTACGTGCCATCTTCGTTCAGGCGGTAGAAATACTGCGGTACTACCCTTCCCAACGCGCAACCCATCACATCGTACGTGTGGTTATAAACGACATCCATGATCACGCGGATACCGGCTTTGTGCAGGGCTTGGATCATCTGTTTCGCTTCGCGAATACGGCAAGCCGGGTCATATGGATCAGTGCTATAACCGCCGTCCGGCGCATTGTAGTTCACAGGATCGTAACCCCAGTTATAGCGGTTCTTGTCCAAAGTGGTCTCATCGATGCTTCCATAATCAAACATCGGCAGGATCTGTAAGTGCGTGATTCCCAACTCTTTGAGGTGGTCAATACCGGTTGCTTCGCCTTCTGCAGAAACGGTTCCTTCTTCCGTCATAGCAACGAACTTACCTTTGTTTGCAATGCCCGAGTTTGGCGAGACGGTGAAGTCACGCAGATGGGTCTCATAGACTACTATATCGGTCATGTCCGGCATCGCCGGGCGCACATCTTTCGACCAACCTTCTGGGTTCGTCTTCTTCATGTCGATGATAGCGGCACGCTGACCGTTGATACCCACCGCTTTAGCGAAGATACCCGGTGCTTCGGGTGCCCATTGACCGTTCTGGAACGAACGAACGGTGTAGTATTTGCCTGCCAAATCGCCCTTGACGGTTGCTGTCCAGAAATCGCCTTCACCCTTCTTGAGCGGAACCGTCTGTACTCTGTCAGCGCAGCGGTCTGTACTCTGTGCTCCTTCATCATAGATGTTCACTTCCATCTGTTCCGCCGCATTGGACCAGAAGGTAAACTGTGTCTTGGAACTACTGTAGAGGCATTCGTCCTCTAACCTCGGCTGCTTCACTCCGCACGCCGCAAATGCTACAGAAAGCATAAGAATAATTGTTTTTTTCATGGTGATTATTTATCAAAACGTTTTGCGGTGCAAAGATACAACAAAAATTGCATATATGCAAATTTAAAAGGTTTTTTTCTCAAAAATCTGCAAAGACGATGGTTGTTTTTTAGATGTTTACAGATTGGCGGATACAAAAAAAAGAAGCAGCTCAAACGAGTTGCTTCCTTTTGATAAAGTTCTAACACTAATTACTCAGCGTCTTTCTTAGCGGCTTTTTTTGCCGGAGCTTTCTTTGCCGGAGCAGCCTCAGCCTCCATCGAAGCCTTGAGCTCAGCGAGAGCAGAGAGATCACCAAGAGTGGTCTTCTCTACCTTCGGCAGGTCGAGAGCGGGTTCCTCTGCCTTAGCAGCTTTCTTAGCAGCCTTAGCCGGAGCCTCTTTGCGCTCCTCCCAAGTGCGGAGGTGGCTTACGAGAATACGCTTAGCGTCGCGGTTGAACTCGATTACCTTGAACGGCAGGGTGTCGCCAACAGCAACCGGCGATTTGTCCTCTTTCTGGAGGTGACGGGTTGTGCAGAATGCCTCAACACCTTCCTCGAGGGAAATAACAGCGCCCTTGTCGGTCAGCTCAACTACTTTACCATCTACGATGGTGTCCACGCCGAACTTAGCCTCGAGTTCCTCCCAAGGATTCTCCTCGAGCTGCTTGTGACCAAGGCTCAGACGGCGGTTAGCTACGTCGATGTCGAGAACAACAACCTCGATTTGAGCACCGATCTGGGTGAACTCATTCGGGTGTTTGATCTTCTTGGTCCAGCTGAGGTCGGAGATGTGGATGAGTCCGTCAACGCCTTCCTCGATCTCCACGAAGACACCGAAGTTGGTGAAGTTGCGAACCTTAGCCCAGTGACGTGTACCCACAGCGTACTTGGTCTCCACGTTAGCCCACGGATCAGCCTTAAGCTGCTTGATACCGAGAGACATCTTACGCTCAGCGCGGTCGAGAGTGAGGATAACAGCATCTACCTCGTCGCCGACTTTCAGGAAGTCGTTAGCGGAACGGAGGTGCTGGCTCCAACTCATTTCACTTACGTGAACGAGTCCTTCAACGCCCTCTGCGATCTCGATGAATG
>JAFXWI010000019.1 GCA_017542915.1 Paludibacteraceae bacterium | reverse complement strand
GTAGTAACTCTCTTGTTTACCGTTCCATCTGTTGTTCCAGATTACCGGCAGGTCATTGTCACAAACGGTGATGATGGTATCCACAAGCGGATGAACGGTGAGTTGGAGCACGGTCGTGCTGTCACATCCTTCCGGTGTACGAGCATAGTGCGTGTACGTACCGGAGGTGGTGTAAGTAGTGCCGAAGAACTCAACGGAGTTACCTTCGAGAATGGTCTCACGGATGATGTTGTAGTACGGCTTGTTGACCGTGAGTATCAAGGTCACGATGCTGTCACAACCATTAGCGGCACGTAATGTGTCACGATAGATGCCTGCTTCGGTATAGGTGTTACCCTTGAACTCGTAGCTTGCACCTTCGCACATCGCGTGACGGATCGTGTCGTGTAGCGGTTCGTTGACTATGAGTTGTAAGGTATAGAAGGTGCGTTGGTCATTGACTACGGTCGTGTCGTCTCGGTAGATACCCGGCGAGTAGAGTAGTCGTTCCTGTCCGCTCCATTTATGAACCCATGTGTACGGCAACTCGCTCTTACAGATGGTCACTATCGTGTCTATCTGCGGATGAACGGTAAGGAACAATTCTGCAATCGAATCGCATCCTTCCGGTGTCAGACTGTAATGACGATAGGTTCCCGAAGTGGTGTACGGCTGACCGTAGAACATATATGTCTCGCCTTCGTAGATATCCGCAGGGATACGTACGTAAACGGATTTGTTGACGGTCAGAATCAAGGTCACAATACTGTCACAACCGTAGTTGGAAACGAGTGTGTCAGTATAGGTACCTCCTTCGGTATAGCGAACACCGTTGAACAAATAGTCTGTTCCTTCGCACATCGCATGACGAATAGTATCATGGATAACCGGTATCACGCGTACATAGCGTACGTACGTGCTATCATATAGGTCATGCGTCTGGAGACGTTTGATATAGGTGCCGGTCTCGTAGATGCCTTCTTGGAAGATCTCGGTCTGATCGGCATTGTACCATGTGTACGGTGTCTGGTCGTAACAGATGGTGACGGTATCTTTGAACAGATAAGTCGGATGAATGACAAGCGTCAGGCTGTCGATACTGTCGCATCCGAATGACGACTCGTGGCGGTATCCGTATCTTCCGGCAGCGTACAACGAATCGCGTGCTATCTCTTGTCCGTCTAGCTTATGAATCCATACGAACGGCGTGTCAACGTCAGCGATGTGTTTGGTCGAATCGTTGAGGTAACGCGGATAGACATTGAGTCGCAGTACGATGATGCTGTCGCAACTATTGTCATGACGTACCAGCGTATCGCAGTAAGTGCCCGGTGTTTTGAGGAAACGTGGCATATTCAGTCGTGACAGACCGAAACGCAGCGAGTCACCTTCGCAGATGGTAGCGTTGATAATCGTCGAATCCTCTACATGGTAGTGTACATACAGATGATAGATACTGTCGTTGATGATGCGAGTTACCAGTGTGTCTTCGTACGTGGTATCTACATCGTGATCCGGAACGGTGAAGAACTGCTCGTAGTTCGGCTCGAAATCCCAGATGTGAGACAGCGTTCTGTTCACCGGAGCGCAAACCGTGATCGTGTCGCGGAAGACGTGGGTCTGATGAACGGTGAAGTTCAATACAATCGTACTGTCGCAACCATGGAGGGTCGGCATCGTGATTTGGTAGATACCGGTTTCGCGGAGCTCCATTGTGGAGTCTTGACGAACGTTTTCTTCGTACCATGAGTTGGTCCAGATGTACGGCAACTCACGGTCGGAAACGGTCTTCTCCAAATAGGTCGTTTGGATACTGTCGCGGGTCTCAAAGTATAGTTCGATGATACTGTCGCAACCGTTCAAAGCAGGGATCGTATCGTAGTAGATACCTTTGACTTTCAAGAACCGTTGATCCAGCGTGTTGTTGTGGTGATGGATATCAAACCGCAGGGAGTCACCTTCGCAAATCGTGTCGTAGAGTTGCGTGAAGTACTCCTGACGATAGTAAACTACCAAATTGAAGTAGTGGTCGTAATGTTGATACGACGGATGCATCAACGAGTCCTCAAAGTGCAGCAGAGCGGTATCTTTATCTGGTGTCTGGAACTTGAAGGTGTACGTTGAGTCATCCTGAGATCTCATTACGTACGTGTATTCGCGGTTTGCTCGGAAACAGATGTCAATCGTATCCGTTGTGCGATAGATGGGGTCTACGGTCAGATGCAAGTGATAGTATGCTTTGCAGAAGTTGTGCGCAGAGTCCATCGTAGTGTGATCGCTGATAGAGTCGTAAACGCCCGTGGTAGCAAGGATACTGTCGTTGAAGACATAGGTCTCGCCTTCGCGAATATGTTTATAGAGGTGATTATGAACCGTATCCGCCAGATGGAATGTCCACTTCGTGATGCTGTCGCATACATATGCTCGGTCGTTATGAACAATGCCACCATGTTTGATGTCCTCGAACGGATTGATGTTCGGTATCGTGTCATAAATGACGGTATCGGTCTTCACCCAAATCGGGTTGTGCGGCCAGAAGGGTTGAACGGAGTCGCCTTTACAGATGCTGTATTCCACCTCCGGTATTAACTTCTGACGCGGACGAACGATAATATGGTGGAAATACTCGTGGTTGCAATCCCAGACGATGGTGTCGGTCGTGTACTTGACACCGGTCCATTTGCCTTCCCATTTGCCGTGGTATTTACCACCTTCGCTGGTATCAAACCACGGGTTTGTGAGGTTACCCAAAACGACCGGATGCTCGGCTATCTCGTCCTCGCAGATGAAGGTGGAGTCGTTCTTACCGAGTGTCGGAGTGATATGCAGGGTCAGCACAACGGTCGAGTCGCAACCGTAAGCGGTGGTGTCGGAGTGATAATAGGGGTTCGCATCTTCCGTCCAGATAGTATCCGGATTCTGACGACCTAAGATATACGGCAGGTCATTCTCGCAGATCGTATCATTGAGATAAACCGTATCGACACGGTGAATCGTGACATGAATAGTATAGATCGTGTCGCAATCGAGGGTGTCGCTGACAATCGTATCGTTCAGATACACTTGATCCAAGAAGGTAACACCGCCCTTTTCGATACAGCCCTCCAGGAAGATAGTCTTCTCCTCCGGATTCTTGACGGTCAGGTCGAGGGTGTAGAAACGGGTAATAAAGCCGTTCTCAAAGGTTGTGTCCGTATATACACCGGTGGTGTAGTATTTCTCGTTATTATAACTCCAAACGTACGGTGTATCCAGAGCACAGAAGTCATTGATGACTAATCGGTCTTCTGCTATAACATTCAGATAATGAGTTATTTCACAATTGGTTACAGGGTCGTTAGTGATGTGCTTATAGGTCTTGGTGACGATCTCAGTGATGGTATCGCCTTCCCAGACAATTGTATCGCCGTCACGAATCACCTTGGTCTCTGTTTGCTCGGTCGGACCGGAAACGTAGATCTCGTAGAAGATGGTGCTGTCGCATGCAGAGGTGGCGCTTGGCCAATCGAGAATAGTGTCTCGGAACATCTGTGCGTACTGAGCCGGATCAGCTCCGTACACTTTGTTGTTGATCGTGCGCGGTGTTCCTGCGCATACGTATTCGCGTATCGTTCTCGTCGGAACGGTATCGATTCGTAAATCCAAGGTGTAGAACCCGGTGATAAAACCATTTTCCCTTAAGGTATCGGTGTGCAGCCCCGCTGTTTCTACCGGGTAACGCCAATCGGTGTACGGCAGCATTGACTCACATCCCGTTGCTATTGTTCGCTGCTCGGCAATGACACGCAACTGATAGACATCCTCGCAACCGGTGCTATTGATCACTCGCTCCTCATAGGTCTTGGTGAGCAACTCGGTGATGGTCATGCTTCGCCAATTGATGGTGTCGCCGATATGCATGATGACGGTCTCGGTCACGCGGTTCACAGGGTTCTGATAGATCTCCAAATAGATGATACTGTCGCAACCGGCAACCTCCGGATTCGGACGCATGATCGTGTCGTGCAGCACGCTGTCGGAGCTGCTCATGTAGTATGTCTTACCGTAGATGCTGACATCTTCGCCTTCGCAGAAATAGTGTTGCTCTATTTTCTTGATCTGCGGCAGGACGGTCAGTTTCAGGATATAGACGCTGTCGGTTCCAGTGATTGTGCTGGTGAAGCTGTACGATACCTCACGAGTTGTTCCCGGTTCTGCACTCAGATCGGTGGAGCGGTACTCAATCGGTCCGCGCTCCCAGTGATACGGCAACTCGCTCTCACAAACTGCTACCGAGTCGCGCAGGATAAATACCGGATATACCTCGAAGAACAACTCCCATACGTTCTCGCAACCACCGTTGGTCTTCTGTTTGTATTGATAGGTGCTCGGCTCCATCAGATAGATGGTGGTGTCGGTTCCGGTGGGTGTCCATGCGTAGGGCAGGGTGTTCTCTGCTACGCGTGCTGTGTCGCGAAGGAACAACGCCTCGTTGAAATGCAGATAGGTCTTCACTACACTGTCGCAACCATGGATCGTGTGGTAATTGGTAATAACGGTGTCGTTCTTCAAGTAGTCTTTGCCGTTATAGCGGATGACGCCGCCGTCATTACAGGTATAGAGATGTTCGTAGATCGTATCCTTCGGAGCAGGCCAAGCGATGAAACTCAAGGTGAAGATGGAGTCCACTTTGACTTTGCCTTCCGCCCAGACGGTATCTACATAGGTACCGGAACGCCAGATGTTCTTGCCTCGCCAAACGATCGTGTCGCCCTCACAAGTGGACAACTCTTCCGCGTACTGGTTGCTCTCCGGAGCAGCTGGGATGATCGTTACGGTCAACTCATAGACACTATCACAACCCTGAACGGTTGTCAGACGGTCGTAGTAAACACCATCCGTGGTGATGTTCTGACCATGCCAGATGAGCACCTTGCCTTGCGGCCAATCTTTGCTCTCACGGAAGTAGTACGACTGTGCTTTGTCGAGGTTGATACGCTCAATACGGTAGCAGCCGTTCGCCAAGGAAATCGTGTCATATACCACAGTCGAAGAGGTATAGGTCTTTCCCTTCCATTCGGTCTCGCCGCAGAAGGTGATGGTACGTACTGTGCGCTCTACAGGCACTACCGTCAGCGTCAATTCATAGATGCTGTCTTTGCCTGCATGTGTCTCATATTCAACGCGATAGGTGTTCGTTCCTGTGATGCTGCTCAATCCGCTCAGACCTTGCCATGTGAAGTCATCACCCTCGCAAATCGTCAGTGCCTCTTGGAACAGATAGGAGTTTTCGTCAAGGGTAAGGATGAGTCGCCAGATCTCGCTACAACCGGTCTCGGCATTTGGAGTTTCGAACTCGTATGTCCCCGGTTGATTGAACAGAACGTTCTCATGTTTAACACCGTTATCCCAGTATGTCCAGTGGTAACCGTGATCATCGGTCATCCGTGCATGCGTCTCATAAACTTGCTGCGGATGATTGACGATGTGTACATTCACGATGGTATCACATGCAATATGGTTCGGATACGTGCCGGACTCGTTGTATGTCACACCATGGAAAGTAACGGTCTGGTCGCCGCAGATGGTGAAGGTCGTGTCAAGATAGACCATCTCACGAACGGTGAGGTCTAAACGGTAGTAGTTGATGACACCGCTGATCTCTTCTGTTCCGGTGAATTTACCGCTCTGACTTGCCGTGATACCATGCCATACAAACGGTATCTCATTCGGACATATAACGGCTATGGAGTCAATGGTATCTACATGATTAACAGTTAGTTGCAGGATCTCCAAGGAGTCGCAACCCCAGCGGTTAGTACCGTGGAAATAGTGCACACCGGTCTCGTGATAGGTCTCTCCATGCCAAGTGTAAGAGTCGTGCTCGTCCATGTGGTGTACGTAACGGATAGTATCCGGACTCACTACATTGAGCGCCAAGTGAACGATGCTGTCACAACCTGTCTCGTGGAAGGTGAAATCGTAGATACCGGCTTCGGTCAACGTGCGGTCTCCATAGGTGTAACTGCTTCCCTTACAGATCGTCTTCTTGATATACGTATCGGGGATGTACTTTACCGTCAGATTCAGAATATGCTCTACGCTGTCGTTGCCGTTCTGGTCTTTGACGGTCTTGAAGTAACGTCCTGTTTCTCTGTATGTTAAACCGTCCCAGTCCCATATATACGACTCGCCCGGACAGATCACTACGTTCTCTTCGAAATGCGAAATCTCAAATTCTGCTTTGACGATCACTACGCTGTCGCAACCATTAACCGAGGTGTAGTGGAACTCCACTTCTTGGTCTCTGTAGAACTCTTGTCCACGGTAATATGTGGGGAATACATGCGACGTGATACGCTCACGCGTTACATATTTCTGATTCTTGGTAATGATAAGAATATGCAGAGAATCAACTTGTTGCGGGTTAGCAGCGTTGAAGACGGTATCTACATACGTGCCACCGTTGAAGTATTTCTGGTTGTCTGCTTCCCACAAGTAATAGTCGCCTTCACAAATAGAAGCGTACCATGTACGAGTCGGAGTAGCTACCGGTACTTCCTCCAGACCAACGCCAAGAGAGTAGATACTGTCGCAACCGGCTGCTGTCACGTAGCTGTCTTTGTATTGACCATCAGTAGAGATGATCTGACCACGCCAAGTAATCGACTCACCCAGACGAATAGTAGCCGTATCATGCTTGTGGAACGGAATACCTTTCGATAAGAGGGTGGTTACGATCGAGTCGCAGTGATACTGCATTGACATTATGGTATCTACCAAAACCGTTGATTCCGTGTACGTTACGCCGTTCCATTCGATGCTGCCGCAGAACTTGATGGTCTGCGAGGTACGTGGAACAGGTTGTACACGAAGGATCAATTCATAGATACTGTCTTGGTCGGCAGCGGTGCGGTAACGGTCGTAATAATGGGTTGTTGTACCGATACCTTGACGGTTCAAACCGGTCTTACCTCTCCACTCAAAGTATTCGTTTTCGCACACTACGGTGTCGGTGATGTAGTGATAAGCCGTCTCATCTTTGGTTACGATCAAGCGGTAGATCTCATTACATCCCGTTTCGACATCATGAGTCGTGTGCTCATACGTTCCGGCAGCCAAGATCGTGTCCACATATTGCACACCGTCCAGTACATATCGCCAATAATACGGGTTCGTCCGGTCTAAAACAGCCGTCTGAACATGCAGTTTGGTAGGATGTTTGACTACTGTGATCTTGTACAAGGTGTCACAGGTGTACTGATCGGCGTATTCACCCGGATTCGTGTACACTTTACCGTTGAAGGAGAGGGTCTCATCATCGCAGATGGTGAAAGTGGTGTCCACTACCACCATCGGCTTGACCGTCAGATCGAACCGATACCATACTTGGTCTCCGTTCTCGCGAACACCCGGGAACTCATACTTCATCGTTTGACTTCCCGTGTAACCATGCCATGTGTACGACTCACCAGGACATACTACTACGGCGGTGTCGATCGTGTCCACATGATAAACGGTCAAGACCAAGCGGCTCAACGAATCGCAACCGAAACGGTCGGTGAATACAAGGTCATAGACTCCCGTTTGACTATAATTGTTGCCGTTCCAATCAAAACTTGTTCCTTCCGGTATACGAACATCGTGCGTCACCGTATCCGGCATATGACCTAACAGCGACAGGATAGTGATCGAGTCGTAGTCTGCATAGTGCAAACTGTCACGGTATATACCAGGCTTCGTGAGTGTCTGATTACCAAAGGTCATGGAACTTCCCAAACACAAAGTGTCCGTTATGTGCGTCTCTACACGTTCGCGAACTTGAATCTGGTAGATACTATCACATTCGTGAATCGACTTGTACACTTTCTCGTACATGCCGGCCTTACTGATGACGATACCATGCCAATTGAAGGTCGTTCCACGTTCGATACGACGCTCCGTTTCCAACTTCAGGAAAGTCGGAAACTGGTTTACGACCGTCGTACGTATCAACGTATCTTGCACATCCGGTGGAGTGGAGGACACAATGGTGTCGTACCATATGGTATCATTGACTACGCGTACCTTGTCAATGATTATGGTATCTCCCATACAGAGTTTGTACTTCATCGGAGTATCGTAATGGATACTCGCGTTTACATTCACTACCGCTGCCGCTATCAGTAACATGCAGCAAATAAATCTATAGAGAAAGTTTTTCATATTCTAACCTGTAATCTGAATACTGAATTCTGAAATCTGAATTCTGAAATCTTAATTATAGCACATACATCCGTGGTGGAATCCGGACCGAGCCGTACGGCTACCTCCGATCATATAGGTGATCTTAGCACCTGCAAAGAAAGGAACCGTACGAGCAGGACTCGCTTCTGTATTCAGGAACGGGTTGAAAACCAACTCGGTAGCGCTTGCTTCGTGCTCCTTGTTGAACGGCGGCATCTCGTAACGCAGTTTGTCTCCACCTTTGTTGTAGTTGTTTAATCCGTATTCAAAATAGAAACTCAGTTTGAGCACATGACAGAAACGACTGTTGCTCGGCATCGACGACAACAGGTCATAACCGATCTCTCCGATCAGTGCGGCTCCCACGTTGAGGCGGTTTTTCTGATTTGCCTCAAAGGCATAAACCGTCTGACCTCGGTCTGACATATCGTGATACGGCTCTTTCACCTGATAGTCATCAGGCAGGAATCGCAGGTTGTACGATCCCACTGTATTCGACTTTGCACTCAAAGCATAACTCAACTTGATACCTGCTCCAAAATGGAAACCATGGGTATAGTAACCGAACAGGATAGGCACGTCGAAGAAATTCCATTGTATCTGGTCGGTCTGCTCCACATCGTACAGGAAGGTTCCGTTCAAGAGCTTTTGATCCGAGAATTTGTACTTACCCGGGTGCTCGATCGTGTACGGGTCAAGTTTGAGACTCGAACGATGGAAACTCATCTGAATACCGACGTTTGCCCAAAGGCCGCTGTTACGGTACTCATATCCGACACCAAATCCGCCGCCCACTTTACCGGACGGCATTACGCCTGTTGCATGCGAGTCTAAAATCGAATAACCGACATGACCACTTAGATACACAAAGTGATAATGGTCACCGTCCAACAATCCTCCTCTACGGCGATATTGTCCCCAAGAAGGAAGGGTTACAACCAGCATGGTGAGAATGATCATCATTCGTGTGCGCCATGCGTTCGCGTGTGTGTGCTTTTTATGCATAAATTATTGTAAGTTTTTTTATGTTTGCGTAAATATAAATACAATCGGGCGCAAAATTACTGCTTTTTTCTGACATACACAAATATTTTCCCTTAAAAATTCCTTTTTTTGACGTTTTTGAAGGCAAAACAGCATAATTTTGCGCCAAAAATCATACATTCGCATCAAAGCAGAGTCCTCCTGATTATATTGGCATGATATTTGTTACTGAATACGAGAATGAAATAGTATGCTTAAAAATCGTAATCTGTTTGTAATATTGTTTTTGCTTCTTCTCATGCCTATTTCTGCGAAGAAGCGTTTGGTTGTGCCCGATTCTCTTCGTACCCTGACGATAGATGTCAATGGGGTAACCCTTACTATGCAGCGCGTGGAAGGCGGTTCGTTCGTGATGGGAGCTACGCCTGATCAGTACGACCCGCATACCTATACCGACAAACCGGCTCATCTGGTCTTCCTTTCTCCTTTTTATATGGCTACTACCGAAGTCACAAATCGTCTTTGGCGTGCGGTAATGAACAAACGCGAATTGGTGGAGGTCTCCGGTGTGCCCGATCATCCCGTCTCTTTCGTCACTTGGCATGAGGCACAAGAGTTCATACAGCGTTTGGATAGTATTACCAAAATGTGTTTCCATCTACCAACAGAGGCGCAATGGGAATATGCAGCTCGAGGAGGAGAGAAGAGTCAGCGTTTTCGTTTTTCGGGAGCCGAAGAAGCGGATAGTGTGGGGTGGTTGTATCCTGTAGCGGGACAGAGGACGCATCCGGTGGCTCGTAGGCGACCGAACAAACTTGGGCTGTATGACATGACCGGCAATGTAGCGGAGTGGTGTCAGGATATATACGGGCCTTATCAACTCTCCACGCGCCCTGATCCTTGCGGGGCAGATACCGGCTCTTTCCGGATCGTGCGAGGAGGCAGTTATGATGATTGCGTAGCGAATAGTCATCTGTCTGTCCGCCGTTGGTATGAACCGGAAACGACGGTCGGGTATATCGGTTTTCGTGTGGCGTTGACCCTGCCGGATGATCCAATGATGCAGGTCGTTCCCGACGAGCCGGAACTGACTCAAAAAGTGCGTGTCAAAGGTCGTAAACTGCATTTCGATCTTGTCCCGGGAGACGAACCTTTCTATCTCTCGGAGGAGATTAGTGCTGCGCTTTGGAAGAAAGTCATGGGTGTTGATCCTGCTGATAAAGACCATGGATCGGCTATCGGAATGTCCTCTAAAGAGCGTGCCCGTTTTGCGGAATTATGCAGTAGATTATCGGAGAAACCTCTCGCAGTAGCAAGCCTCGCAGAGATTGATACTGCGCTTTCAAAAGGTGTTATTTTGAAGCGTAAGAATAAAAAAGAAGAGCGCTCTGTTCATGCGCAGCAACGTAGCCGCAAAGCACGTCAGAAACTCTCCTCTTTAGCCGAACTCGTCGGCGTTAAGGTCAAGCAGATGGATGATCCTGTTCTCTTGAATTTCAAAGGGGATGCCAACGAAAAACTACCGCTTCGTCTCATCCTGCGATATAAATGATACGAAGTCGCGAGATTCAAGTCCGTCGCACAAAAAAGGAGCCACGTTTGTGACTCCTTTTTGCGGTGCGGACGAGACTCGAACTCGCGACCTACGGCGTGACAGGCCGGTATTCTAACCAACTGAACTACCGCACCGGATAGTTGCTCTTTTTCTTAACCCCTTGCGAGGTACGATTAACTTCGTTTTTCAAAAGCGGGTGCAAAGGTACTGCTTTTTTTTGACATGACCAAATTTTTTGGCATTTTTTTTTCAAAAAAGTGCATTTTCTTGGTAAAAATGCCTATTTTGGACATTTTTTGCCCACTTTTATTCCCTTTTTTGTCCCGAAAACGGAATTTTTACTCTATCGGAAAATCGAAATACGTATCGGGGTAAGGTTCGTTTGCAAGCGTGAAATGCCACCACTCGCTATCAATCCCTTCGAAGCCGTGACGAATCATGGCGTCATGGAGCAAATGACGGTTGAAGGACTGCATGTACAGTTTGCAGGGATAGTCGGGATGACTCTCTTCACCAAACCAGTCGAAAGGCGAACCCATATCGAGTTCCTTACCGGTGGCGGTTTCTATGAGCGTGAGATCGACGGTTGAACCGCGGCTGTGACTGCTGCGGGCATAGATATAGCCTTGTTCGAAGAGGAGACTCTTGTCCACCATGGGGTAGAAAACACTCTTCATCGTGGTGTCGTTCAAATCCTCTGCCCAACGGATGAAATGGTTGACGGCACGTTGCGGACGATAGGTGTCCCAGATCTTGAGCCGGTAGCCTTTGGCTTTCAGTTCATCGTTGACCGCTTTGAGCGAATCGGCAGCCTGACGGGTCATTAACGCGAGCGGGCGCACGTACCCGTCCACGCGCGTTCCTACAAAATTATAGGTACTATAGTAACGGATCTCCAAAATGACATCGGGAATAACTTCCGTGACCTCTACAAAATCCGAATGGTCGTACTCGGGTGCTAGGGTTTCTACTTTGTTCTTTGTGCAAGCCGTCAGCATCATTGCGACGGGTAAGACGAACCAAAATAATCGTTTCATATGCTTTGTTTTTGATTTTGGGTGCAAAATTACAAAAAAAAATGCAAATATCAAAAAAAAATGCAGAAATATTTGCGTATGTCAAATTTTTGTAGTAATTTTGCACGCTTTTTTGCGGATTAGGCTTGAATAAGTGTTGTTTCGTATAACGACCGCCGCACCGCCCTAACATTAAAACAAACGTATTTCAATGTACGCAATTGTAGAAATGAAAGGCCAGCAGTTTAAAGTAGAAGCTGGCAAGAAACTGTTCATCAATCGTATCGCTGACCTTGAGAAGGGTGCAACGGTTGAGTTTGAGAACGTATTGCTGCTCGACAACGAGGGCAAAGTAAAAGTGGGTGCTCCTTACGTTAAGGGCGCTAAAGTAGTTTGCGAAGTGCTCGACAACGAGTGCCGTGGCGAGAAGATTCTTGTTTTCCACAAGAAACGTCGCAAAGGTTATCGCAAACTCAATGGTCACCGTCAGGATTTGACCAACGTTGTAGTTAAAGAAATTGTTATTGCTTAAAAGAAAGGACAACAGAGTATGGCACACAAGAAAGGTGTCGGTAGTTCTAAGAACGGCCGTGAATCAGAAAGCAAACGTCTTGGCGTGAAGATCTTTGGTGGTCAATTCGCAAAGGCAGGTAACATTATTGTACGTCAGCGTGGAACCGTACACAACCCGGGTGAAAACATGGGTATGGGTAGCGACCACACTTTGTTCGCACTCTGCGATGGTATCGTAACCTTCCGCAAACGTCGCGACAACAAATCGTACGTCTCTATTCAGCCGGTTGCTGCAGAAGCTTAATCGGCGCGGAGACAATCCCAAATCTCCCTCCGAAGCTTCGGCTTTAGGTGGGAGATTTTTATTTGAAACAAACTGACCGCTTCGCTGTCTTTATTCCTTATTCCTTTAGTGAGCGTAGCGAACGGTCCTTAATCCCAATAAAACAATGTTAACATTAAAACAAATTTATGATGATAAAGCTCGTGTGATCGCGGGCTTGGAGAAGAAACATTTCTCGGGAGCCGCAGAGGCGATTGAGGAAGTGCTGCGTTTGGATGCAGAGCGTAAGTCGGCTCAGCAGCTCAAGGACGCCGCTTCGGCTGAGATGAACAAGATCTCTAAATCCATCGGTGCTCTCATGGCGCAAGGCAAACGTGACGAGGCTGAGGCTGCCAAAGCGCAGACCGGAACGCTCAAAGCACAGATTGCCGAGTATGATGTGAAGATGTCGGAAGCAGAAGAGGCACAGACCAAACTGCTGCTCACTATTCCGAACGTACCGTACGACATCGTGCCGGAAGGCGCTTCGGCAGAGGATAACCTCGCTGTTACCATCGGTAACTGGCCTAATCAGCCGATGATCGACGCGATTGAGAAGAACGGATATGTGGCCCTAAAAGATTGGAATAGCGAGGTGGATGAGACTATCGCTGCAGAGCGCATCGCCCAGAGCGAGAAATTGCCGCACTGGGATCTCGCTAAGAAATACAACCTCATCGATTTCGACCTTGGTGTGAAGATCTCAGGTGCCGGTTTCCCTGTTTATATCGGTCAGGGTGCTCGTCTGCAACGCGCGCTCATCAATTTCTTCCTCGCTGAGGCTAACAAAGCCGGTTACACGGAGATCATGCCGCCGACGGTAGTGAATGCTGCTTCTGGTTACGGAACAGGTCAGCTGCCGGACAAAGAGGGTCAGATGTACCACTGCGAGGTGGACGACCTCTATCTCATCCCGACCGCTGAGGTACCGGTAACGAATATCTACCGCGATGTGATCATCGACGAGGACAAGCTGCCGATTAAGAACTGCGCTTATACGGAGTGTTTCCGTCGCGAGGCAGGTTCGTACGGCAAGGATGTACGCGGTCTGAACCGACTGCATGAGTTCTCGAAGATCGAGATCGTTCGTATCGACTCGCCCGAACATTCGGACGCTTCGCACAAGGAGATGTTGGCTCACGTAGAAGGCTTGCTCAAGAAGCTCGAACTCCCGTATCGTATTCTCCGTCTGAGCGGTGGAGATATGAGCTTCACAGCAGCGCTCTGCTATGACTTCGAGGTCTATTCGGAGGCACAACATCGTTGGCTCGAGGTGTCGAGTACTTCTAATTTCGATACCTATCAAGCGAACCGCCTCAAGTGCCGTTACCGCCGTACAGAGGACAAGAAAGTGACGCTTTGTCACACCCTCAACGGTTCTGCTTTGGCGCTGCCGCGTATCGTAGCTGCGCTGTTGGAAAATAACCAGACGCCGGAAGGTATTCGCATCCCGAAAGCACTGCAACCCTTCTTTGGCGACGATATGATTCGCTAATGGGAGGAAGCAGTTATGCCGGAGGAATACCGTTCATTCATCAGGTTTTGTATAGTGGGTTGCTGCGCTGCAGCAGTCCACTATGGCGTTTATTATCTGCTGCTTATGGCGTCAGCTCCGGTGAACGCAGCGTATATAGCCGGATACCTGATCAGTTTTGTCGGTAACTTCTTCGCAACCAGCTATTTCACTTTCTCGTCTCGTCCTTCGTGGGGACGGTTTATTGGCTTCTCGGGCAGTCATGCGCTCAATTTTGTGCTGCATATTATCCTGCTCAATTTCTTCCTGTGGCTTGGTATCCATCGGCTTATTGCGCCTATCTTGGTGATGGGCGTAGCGATGATCGTGCAGTACGCCGTTTTGTACCTCGTGTACCATTTTCCGCAAGGTCCGTTGAAGGGTAGAGTACTGCTCTCTTTCGATACCGAGGAATACGATGTGCCCAAGGAACATGGGGTGTCGTGGGATCCGATAGCGCAGGGTATGGAGATCTCCCGTTTCGGTACAACGCGCATCCTTGATTGTCTCAAGGAATGTGAGGTGCGGGCTACGTTCTTCTGTACTGCTAATTTTGCTCAGAACGCACCCGATCTGATAGCGCGTATCATCCGTGAGGGACACGAGATAGCTTCGCACGGTTGCGACCATTGGCAGCCGAAACCGGAGCACGTGATCGAGTCCAAGCGCATCTTGGAGGAACTCACCGGAAAGCCTGTTTACGGGTATCGTCAGCCGCGTATGTTTCCCGTGGATATCGAGGAACTCAAGCGGCAGGGCTACGAGTATAACGCTTCGCTAAATCCAGCGTTCATTCCCGGACGGTATATGCACCTCGACATGCCCCGCACATGGTTCTATGAGGACGGACTGCTGCAGATACCGGCGTCGGTCAGCCCTTGGTGCCGAATACCTCTTTTCTGGCTTGCTTTGCATAATTTCCCGTTGTGGTTCTATCAGGCGCTCGTTCGCCGCACTTTGCGCCATGACGGCTATTTCAATACCTATTTTCATCCTTGGGAGTTCTATCCGTTGGGAGAACATCCGGAGTGGAAACTGCCGTTTATCATTCGTTACCATGCCGGTGAACCGATGTACGAACGGCTCAAAGCGGTGATTATTGACCTTAAGTCCCGAGGGGCGGAGTTTACGACCTATCATGATTTGGCTCAAACGACTCTATAAATACGTGCTCTATCCCGTCAGCAGCAACCGTGTGGGTTATCTGATGTTTCTATCTCTGGCGGTTATACTGACTATAGTCAGTAATATCGGCATGTCCAATGATATCTTCCTCGCTTTGCTGATTCCTCTATGGGGTGCGTATCTGACCTGTGTCATAGCGACTCTGCTTCGTCCGATACGGTTGCATTGGGTGGTATGGACGGTAGCGGTCTTCTTATGGCTGATGGAGATCTTCTCTGTGTTTTTCTATTCGTCTCTGATCAATGTGCGTCTGGTCAAACTGATCCTTGAGACGGACACACGCGAAGCGTCGGAGTTCCTCTCGGGGCTCTGGGCGATGCCGGCTTTGTGGATAGCGATAGGATGCGGCATAGCGGCATTCCTGATAGCCAAATGGCTGACGAAAGCGTGGACTCATCTGTCCGGTACGATCCGTCGGGTGTTGGTCGGACTGCTCTGTGTCTGCACGATCTGGTCGGCGTTGAGGGGCGAACACTCGTATATCAAACTGATCCGTTGTTTCGGTTTGGAATCGGTAGCGCAGCTCAATGACGAACGCTATCTGCCTTGCCTGCGAACACCGGCAATCCGTTTCACGTACGGCGTAGCTTATACGGTATTGACGGTACGCGAATACAAGACCTTAGTGCCCTCGGTGGAGCGTACCCAAGTGGACGGATGTGCGTTCCGTTCACCTTGTATAGTACTGATCATCGGCGAGTCGTTCAATAAATACCACACGTCGCTCTATAACCCCTCTTCTTTGCCCACGACGCCTAACCTCTGCCGCTTGCGGGATGAAGGGGCACTGTATGTCTTCTCCGATGTCGTCACGCAGTCTAACCTCACGGCACAGGTGATGCAGAACATCCTCTCCACATGGAGCGATGACGAACCGGACAGCTGGATGAACCACACCCTTTTCCCGGCAGTCTTCCGCAAGGCGGGATACGAGGTCTATTTCTGGTCAAACCAGTTCGTTAGGGATGCCGGTGGCGGACTGTTCTCCAACTTAGGCGGAGCGCTGCTCAATCATCCTGATCTTGATCGCCTGCAGTTCACCGCGAGGAACAGCACTACGTTCGCTTATGACTCAGGGCTCAATGCCGACCTGCGGGCTTTTATTGCCGATTCTTTAGGAGACACGATCTCAAAACCGAGCCTGTTCATCGTCCATTATATCGGTCAGCACGTCAGTTATGCGGATCGTTTTCCTGCGGACTATGCCTATTTCCAAGCGGATAGCCTGACACCCACTTATGGCGGTTCGTACGGCTGTGAGATCAGGGCGCAGTACGCCAATGCAACGCTTTTCCACGACCATTGTTTGAACGAGTTGTGGCAGCTCTTTGCGGCGCATGATGCGGTCGGGATCTAT
>JAFXWI010000018.1 GCA_017542915.1 Paludibacteraceae bacterium | reverse complement strand
ACATATTCACGTCCTCGGCGGTTATTTGCGGGCCGGCAAGGATGATGAGTCGCTCAATGACATTGCGCAGTTGGCGGATGTTTCCCGTCCACTCTCTGGATTGCAGCGCCTTGATAGCGCCCTCGTCAAAGGTCTTCGGTGCAATACCTTGCTCGTTACATATCCGCGCGGTGAAGTGCTCTATGAGCAAGGGAATATCTTCGAGGCGGTCTTTGAGTGGCGGCACGGCAATCGGAATGACATTGAGACGATGGAACAAGTCTTCACGGAAATTGCCTTCGGCGATCTCTTTCTGCAGGTCCTTATTCGTAGCCGCGAGTACACGCACATTGACTTTGATCGGTTTGTCGGAACCGACACGCGTGATCTCGGATTCCTGCAGCGCACGCAGCACTTTGGTCTGTGCGGCAAGCGACATGTCACCTATCTCGTCGAGGAAAAGCGTACCTCCGTCGGCTTGCTCGAACTTCCCTGCGCGGTCTTTGACCGCACCGGTGAACGAACCTTTCATATGTCCGAACAGTTCGGATTCGATGAGTTCGGACGGGATGGCGGCGCAGTTGACTTCGACCATAGGTCCGTTGGCGCGCGGGGATTGCTCATGGATGAGGTGGGCCACCACTTCTTTTCCCGTTCCGTTAGGTCCGGTGATGAGTACACGCGCTTCGGTAGGCGCCACCTTATCAATGATCTCGCGTACGCGGGCGATAGCGGCACTATTTCCGATCATCCGCGGCCCGTGATCGCTGATTTTCTTGCGTAGCTGTTTGGTCTCTTGTTTAAGCGATTTGGACTCCAGTGCGTTCTTGGTGGTGATGAGGATGCGGTTCAGATCCAGCGGCTTGAGCAGGAAGTCATATGCCCCTGCTTTCAATGCCTGCACCGCTGTCTCTACGTCGCCGTGTCCGGAGATCATAACGATGGGCGTGTCGATAGCTTCTTCGCCTTCTTTGAGTGCTTTCAGCACTTCAATACCATCCATTTCGGGCATTTTGATATCCGAGAAGATGAGGTCGAAGGTCTTGGCTCGCGCCATCTCCAGACCTTGCTTACCATTCTCGGCGACTTCTACCTCATGTCCTTCGTCCGCTAGGATCTCGCGAAGCGTATTGCGAATGCCGCGTTCGTCGTCTATAATCAACAATTTTGCCATAAGTCCAAATGAATTGCCAAATTTTGCGCAAATGTACTACTTTTTTCTGAATTACGCAAATAAATCTATTATTTTGCGAAAAAAAGCAAATTTTATTTGGTCATGTCAAAAATTATGACTACCTTTGCACCGCAAAGTGGGCGTGTAAACGACTTTTATGTTATACAACATATATTAACCCAATTTTATTCATTTAACACTTAAAATTTTAAACAATGAAAAAGTTTTTTACTTTTGTTGCAGCGTTGATGGCAGTAGTTGCTGTCAATGCGACTGTTGTTACGCTGACGCCGGGTCAGTTTACTGCCGGTGAGAACTTAGAGAACTTCAGCGGGACAGTGGACGGCATCACTGTAGCGATTGCTCCGAAAACGACAATTACTGCAGATCAAATCCGTGTTTTCAAAAATTCAACGATTACCATCTCGGCCGAGAAAGAGATTTCCGGTATCGTGTTTACTTGCACCGCTAATGGTGAAACGAAGTATGGCCCGGGTTGCTTTGCAGCACAGGACGGTTATTCTTTTGAAGGCAAGGTAGGCACATGGGCTGGTACTCCTGCAACCTCTGTAGCTTTCACCGCTTCCTCTAATCAGGTTCGCGCCACGAAGATTGAGGTATATCTGGACGGCGAGACTCCGGGTACTCCGACTCCGCAAGAGACCGTTAAGGTGGATGTTGCCGGTGCTATTGCTGCCGGTATGGCTTTGGAAACCGGAAAGACTTCGGAGGAAGTATATGAAGTGACCGGTTTTGTAGTGAATGCACAACCGTATAACCCGTCGTACAAAAACCAGATCTGGTGGATGTCTGATGATGCAGAGAATACGGGTGCACAAGAATTTGAGGCATATGCTTGTACGGTTAGCGAGAACAGTACGATCATGCAGGTTCTCAACGGGGACAAAGTTACCTTGACCGGTAATATCACGAAGTACAACGACACGAAGAACAACAAGATTATCATCGAGATCAAGAACGGTACGGCTGTATTTGTAAGTAAAGTAGATGGTGACCACTCGATTGATGGCGGTGTGACTCCTCCTGCTACAGACCTGGATACCATTACGGTTGCGAAAGCTCTGGAAATCGGTGGTGCACTTCCTTCAGACGGAAAGACCGATGTACAATATGTTATTGAGGGTTATGTATCCGACATCGTAGCAGCTTATACTACGGCAGCTGATTTTGAGACCTTCTGGATGGTTGATGAGAAGGGCAGCCGTGCAAAAACCAATGCAGACGGTGCATTCGAAGTATATAAAGGCAACCCGGTACAGAAGATGACGGCCGGTTTGGACGGACACGTATTTGTAACCGCAAAGATCCAGAACTACAAAGGCAATACGATTGAGACTTCCGGTACAGCTGTCGTAAACATCGTAGAGCAAGGTACTGTAGAAGAAATTGAGGCAATTACGGTTGCAAAGGCAATGGAAATCGGTGGCGCATTGGCAGATCAAGCAGTGAGTGATAAGACTTATGAAATAACCGGTTATGTATCGAATGTATATAACTTCCTCAACCCGGATTACGGAAGTGAAACATTGTGGATTACTGATGATCCAGAGAGCACTTCTACTGAGAATGCTTTCCAGATCTACCGCGGTAAACCGGACACCAAGACTGCTACCGGTCTGCACGCAAAAGTGAAAGTGGTTACGAAGATTAAGAACTACAAAGGTACTATTGAAACAGATGGTTCTACCATTCCGTTTGAGGTGCTGGAGGCAAGTACGTTTGTTCCGGATACGGTAAATGTCGAAGAAGTTGTTAAGATTACTGAAGCTTTGGCAGAAAACGCAAAGACTCCGGTATATTATGTAGTGAAAGGTTTCATCCAAGAGCCGGGTACATTTGATTCGAAGAACAGCAACGCGACCTTCAAGCTGTCTGAGTTCCCGAATGATGCAGAGGGTCTGGTTACCGCTTATCGTGCTACGGTTTTGAAAGATGATGCCGAGAAAGTAGCTACCAAGAACAGCTACGTAAACGTAACAGGTTATCTGACGAAGCACAGCGCTTCCGCTCAGATTGCACAAGGTGCTATCACAGCATTCGTTGAGGCTCCGGTAATGGATACGATCCATGTAAACGTAGCTGAGGCTCTTGCGGCTGGTTTGGCTCTGGAGATCGGCGCTAAGTCCGAGCGTATCTACGCAGTTACCGGTTTTGTAAACCTCGTAATGGAAGAGTTCGCTGCGGGCATCGAGTCCTTCTTCATGGCAGATGAAGCAGCGAGCGAGGTATACAACTTCTATGCTGTGAATGCTGCAATCGCAGAGTCGGTAGCAGCCGGTCAGAAGGTCGAGGTAGTTGGACGTCTGCAAAACGCAGATGGAGAGACGATTACCGTTGAGAATGGTAAGGCTCGTATCGCTCCGGCTGAGGGTATCGAAAACATCGTTCTGACCGAGAAGGTTCAGAAAGTGGTAGTTGACGGTGCTATCTACATCGTTCGCGACGGCAAGATGTTCAACCTCCAAGGTGCACAAGTTCGTTAACTAACGACGTTTGAATAGATTTGGGGAGGCTTTACGGCCTCCCTTTTTTTGTCATATAGAGTTAACAAGGAAACTATAAAAGTGAAAAAAGTTTCCATTTTTCTTGCATATATCAAAAAAAAGCAGTACCTTTGCACGCTTTTTTGTGAAAACTATGTCTGAAGACCAGCGCAAACATATTATAAAGACGGCCGGGGAGATGTTCTTTCGCCTGGGAATTCGCAGTGTGTCTGTCGATGATATATGCCGCGAACTGGGTATGTCGAAGAAGACGTTCTACGTTTATTTCGAGTCAAAGGATGCGCTGATAGAGCAGATGTTGCAGGCTAATATTGACTACATGTCGGGTAAGATGAAGAACTTGTTGGAGTTGCGTGATTTCCGCCAATTAGTGAAGGTGTTCCTCAAACGACAAGAGGCGGAGAAAAACGATGTGCGCCGTGTTCCACAGTTGGTGTATGACCTCAAGAAATATTACCCGCGTCTGTTTGCGGATTTTCAAATAAAATGTTTCGAGACCCAGAAGAACTATATCATGCAATACTTGGAACAAGGTGTGGCACAGGGTCTCGTGCGCGCGAACCTTAATATAGAATTAACGGCTGTGCTGTTTGCGAAGATTCACAGCGACGCGATCAATGATTTCGAGATCATCGAAGGTCACGGGCATAACATGCACCAGTTGGGACATACGGCGATGGATGTGTTCGTAAGAGGAGTGCTGAGTGAAGAAGGAATGAAACTCTTTGAAAATTGAAAATACGTT
>JAFXWI010000017.1 GCA_017542915.1 Paludibacteraceae bacterium | reverse complement strand
AGCGCCTGTGTGCGCTGGTCGTTGGCAGGGATCATCTCTTTGCCGTTCAGACGATAGGTCTGCGTCTCGCGGTAGAGCGGCAGGATATACGTGGAGTCCTCTTGGGCGATCATGCCCGCTTGCAGGCTTCGCCAAAGGGCGCGGCGCAGTTGCCTCTTGCCGATATGCGAGACATAGAGCGTTTGTTCGCGCTGTACGTCGGTCGTCAAGTCCGCATGAAGGGTGCGGTCATTCTCTTTGCGGTGCTCCCGAACCTGCCGCAGGATAGCCAATGCGGGGTTCTCGTTAGGCGCAATGACCACCTCTGTGAGCGTCGCTACTTTCTCGCGCATAGAGACCTGCAGCCCTGCCATGGAGCCGGGTTCGATCTCAAACCGCTGGGTGTAATAGCCCACGGCGGAGAAGACTAATTGCGCCTTCGCCTGCATATCTACGCGCAGCGCATAGGCGCCGTTGGCGTCGGAAGAGGTGCCGATCTTCGTGCCCCGGAAATGGATATTGACATTCGGAATAGCTTCGCCCGTCGTCTCATTGACGATCTCACCCACGATGATGGTCTCCACGGCTTCTGCCGTGGAAACAATGACCGCCATCAAGATGGCTGTAAGACCGGCGATAAACCGCCTGTAAGACCGCTTCGCTGTAAGACCGCTCATTTCATTCGCTGTAAGATTTTCGACTAACGACTAATTTTTAATTCTTAATTTTTAATTTTTAATTGTCTATGGACCAACGACTAACGACTAATGTTTATTCGCCGGATGACAGAGCAGTATCGCCTTGCGGAGATCTTGTACGTCCACATGTGTGTAAATCTCGGTGGTAGCCAGATCTTCGTGCCCGAGGAGCTGCTGGATGACGCGCAGGTCGGCGCCGTTCTGGAGCAGATGGGTCGCAAACGAGTGACGCAACGTGTGCGGGCTGACGGTCTTGGTGATACCTGCCTCTTCGCATAGACGCCGGACAATCGTGAAGACCATAGCGCGTGTCAAGGGTCTGCCGTACCGGTTGACGAAAGCGATGTCGCGGAACTCGGGTTTGACTGGCCATGTAGCACGCTCTTGGAGCCAGTAGCCGAACCACTCTTCCGCCACCGGAGAGATCGGTACCAGACGCTGTTTGGAACCCTTGCCTTCAATCAGCATATAGTGCTCGTCGAGATAGATCTTACTGAGTTGAAGTCCGACCAGTTCGCTCACGCGTAGCCCGGAGCCGTAGAGCATCTCCATCATCGCACGATTGCGGTGACCCTCATTCGTGCTCAGGTCAATAGCCGCCATCATGCGGTTGACCTCATCCAGCGAAAGGACGGTAGGCAGATGTTTCGATTTGCGCGGACCTTCCAACAGCTCGGAGGGGTCTTGCTCAATATAATCTTTGTAAAGCAAAAACCGATACCAAGCATGAATACCTGCCAAGACCCGTGCCTGCGTTGCCTCCGAACGGATGGTCTTGAATTGCTCAAAGATAAACGCCTCCAAGCCCTCAAAATCCAGATGCACATAGTCCAGCGGCTTGTCGTTCTTGTCGGTGTGTGTGGAGCAGTACTCACGCAGTTTGTCCAAGTCCATCTCGTATGCCTCGACGGTATTGGGCGAATAGCCTCGCTCCAGACGCAGCCATGTATGGTACTCTTTGAGAAGCGCTTGGTCGGATGTTATTTGTTTTGCCATGATTGAAGTGCTCCTTGAAAATGAGGCGTATAGGTAGTAACGGTTTGCCCGTCTTTCGTATAATAGAGCGTGAATTGGAGATCGGTCAGACCGTTCGTAGTGTCGCAGACGGTTATATAACCCGAATCGATGAGTTGCACGGATTGCAGTTTGCCCTGATCAATCGTGAGCAAGTAGGCGCCGTTGGGCGTGCCGTCAAAATCCCTACCGGGAAGGAAGGTGTAGGAGTTTAGTGTTGAGTGTTTAGTGTTGAGAGATGTATACTCTCCCGGGGCGAGGGTGTCGTCCGGAACGAAAATATCCGATAGGTAGAGGTTGTACCCCGAGCCTTGCATCCGGTGATTTGTGTCTAAGGTGAGCCCTTCGGAATAGAGATCGAGCGACACCACGCTATAGGGCACGGAGTCATAGCAACGCCCATGATCCTGCTCGTAAGCAAGCACATACACCTCCGGAAAGGAGTGAACTTGGATGTATTTCGCCTTCTTGCAACCCGTTAACAGGCAAAGAAGGATAAAACAAAAAACTATCTTCTTCATAACTTACCAACTTCTCTAAACTCTCAACTCTCAACTCTCAACTCTCAACTTTTTCGTCGGATACCACGCCGAGACGAAGCCGAGCGCCAAGACGATGAGAGCCACGAGGAGGATGTCTGCCGCTTGCACCTGAACGGGGTAGGCGGAGATGATATATTGTCCTTCGGCTCCTAACTTAAGCCAACCGAAGTATTGTTGTCCGAGGCAAAGGGCAACGCCGAGCACCAAGCCCGTGAGCGTGCCGAGCGAAGAGATAAACCATCCTTCAAGCAAGAAGATACGGCGAATAGTAGGTTCGTCCGCTCCGAGATGCGAGAGGATGCGGATGTCTTCGCGCTTGTCGATGATGAGCATGGTGAGCGAACCGATGATATTGAAGCTGGCGATGAGCAGGATGAAAACCAGCAACACGATCGTCAGCAGTTTCTCAATCCGCAGGATGCGGAAGAAATCCGCCTGTTGCTCGTAGCGATCCAAAACCCGGTAACCCTCTCCGAGGGTTTGGGATATTTGATATTTGAGATTTGAGATATGAGATTTGAGATTTACTCCCTCTTTGGGCTGAATGCGCAGGGCGGAAGCGGTGTGTTCGTCGTAGCCGAAGAGGCGTTGGGCGAGAGGAAGAGAGACGAGCATGAGCTGGTCGTCGTACTCCAATTGGTTGATAGCGAAGGTACCGGCAATGAACGCATGTTCGTGACGGAGCGATTGATCGGGACGCAGGAGATTGATGCGTCCTGTTCGTTCCGGCGCATAGAGATGTAGCGCACCGGTGAAATGGGCGTTCATGCCTATCTGTGCCGCAAGACCGCGACCGAGGACTGCCCGCTCGAAAGCTCCGTCCCAGACGGAGTAGAACCCATCGGTGATGATAGAGTCGATATGCGCAGTGCGGGCAAAGAGACTGTCCACACCCATGACGCGGGCAGGCAGTTGGTGGTCTTTGTAGCGGACGAGTGCCGTTTGCTCCAACTGCATCGAGATCGCCTCTATATCCTCGCGCGCGTACAATGCAAGCACAGGGGCGGTATCCGTGCGAAGGGTCTGACCCTCTACCGGCTGAACAAGCAGCACCGGATCGAACTCCGAGAAGAGTTGCTCCACCAGCACCCCAAAACCGTTCATCACGCTCAGCACGGCTATCATGGCAGCCGTGACAACGGCTACCGCTGCGGCGCTGATGCCGGAAACGATATTGATGGCATTGTGCCCTTTCTTCGAGAAAAGGTACCGCCAAGCTATATGAGGCTCAAAGGTGCTGCGCACGTTAATTCGTTAATTCGTTAACTCGTTAATTCGTTTATTCGTTAACTCGTTAAACCTTACTTGTCTCCTGCAAGTAACTGATCAATGCGCTCCATGCGGTCGATGGTCTCATCGAGATGGAAGATGACCTCGGGGATGATGCGCAGTTGGTGTCTCTCCAATGCACCTAACTCACCACGGAAACGATGGGTGTTCTCCTCGATGAGCTGCATCGTTTGCGCCACTTTCTCGTGCGGGAAGATAGAGAGGTAAATATGCGCAATCGCTAAATCGGGCGATACGCGAACCTCACTCACGGAGATAAGCGTGCCCGAGAGAGTGCGCGCGTAGCGCAAGAGGATGTCGCTCATATCTTTCTGAATGAGCCTTGCAATCTTGTGTTGTCTTGTTGATTCCATAAGCGTGTGTGTACGTGCGTGCGTACGTAATTACCAAACAAAGGGAAAGGAGACGCATCTCTTTTCCCTATTTGTCCATTGTCAATCTTAGTTGCAATTAAAATTTGTGGCGTCCTTCGTCGGCAACAGTCAATTTCTTACGACCTTTTGCACGGCGTGCAGCCAATACGCGGCGACCATTTGCGGTAGCCATTCTCTCCAGAAAACCGTGTTTGTTACGGCGTTTACGCTGGGAAGGTTGGAATGTACGTTTCATTGTTTTAATCTATTTTATGCCCTTCACAGGGCGGGTTTATACCAAAAAAGCGTGCAAAGGTACAACATTTTTGCGACATGAGCAAATATTTTTGCATTTTTTTTACTTTTGCATGCATTTTTAGTGCTTTTTAGTCAAAAACTTCCATCAAAATGTCGAGTGAACGGGGTGTTTGCCATGTTTCGACGTGTTCTTGGAAATAGGCGCACAGGGCGCGAAGTTGTGCTTGTCGTTCTGCACGAGTGATGGGTGTTTTGAGAAGTGCCCGATGTGCGGGTTCGTCGTCTTCGGGAATACCGAAACCTAACTGTGCAGCAAAACCTGCGAGGAAAGCCAAATGGAAATTCTGCGGTTCGTCACTCTCGCTGAGCATCTCTACGGCGTGTTCCAGAAAATCGAACATCGGCTCGTCGGGCATCGGGTGCCGCAGGACGTGATAGAGCACTTCGGCTATGAAGAGGCGGACGGACTGTTTGTAGAGATCACTGGCGCTGTTAGACCGCTTCCAAGTCTGACTCAGACTGCTTCGCTGACAGACTTCTTTGACGGTGGGCGGTTTCAGGGGATCATTGGTAGCGGTGATCTGGACGAGGGAGAAAGGCATATACATGCCGATAGGGTGTTTGCGTCCGAGACCATACACCATATAATTAACGCGCCCGCCCGCACGCGTATAGGCGTGCAGTACGTGCGCTTTGTCGGAATGCGGCTGCAGCGACAGTACTATCGCATCAGTCGTGACAGACATAGAGGGAATCGATGACTTGTCCGTCAGAGCGACGGTAAGTCTTGAAGGTCATGTTTACGCCGTTATAGGGCACATGCAGCACCGAATAGGTCTGGGCTGTATCTGTGACCTGCGGCTGAAAATGGTAGCGTTGCTCTTTGCCTTTGCCGGACGCGTTGAGAACGACGAAAGGCGTGCGGCGCATGTAACTGTGGTCATGCCCGGCTACCGCAAGGTCAACCTCGGAGAGCGCGTGACGGAAAGTAGCATAGATGAGGCTGTTGAACCGTCCTTTGGCCACCGAGAGCACAGGGTGATGCATCATCACCACCACATAGCGGTCTCCGGCGGTGCTCATCGCCTCGCGCAGCCATGTGAGCGTCCGCGTCAGATAGACCAGACGTACAAGGGGATTAGAGTCGATGACGATATAACGCAGATGCCGAAAATCGACATAGTAATGTTTGCCGGGTACGCCTTCGGGACCGTTGCACGGTTGCGGGAAGGTCTCACTCCAGACGGGAGAGAGGGTCTTACGGATGCCTTTGGAATACTCGTGGTTGCCGGGACAGTTGATGACCGGCAGACCGCAAAGCTGGCTTGCTGTCCATTCGCGCAGTAAGAGCTGACGGTAGTAGTTTTGACCGCGATGCATCCAATCGCCCACTTGTACTACCGCATCTGCCTCCGGCACACGGGCTGCGAGGGAGTCGTAGTCTTCGCGCGAGAGGCGGTTATGGATGTCACCGAGCAGGATCAGGTCGAGCGACAGAGGGGAGACGGTGTCTATCCACCCGTCCTTTGAATAGACGAAGCCCGGCACGGTGTCTTGCGCAAAAGTAGGGAAGACATAATCGATCGTGTCGCCGGTCCACTGCGGTTCGGCAGGCATCCCGAACCAAGCTTGCCAACGGAGGGCGCAGATGACTACGCCCGCCGTCAGCAAGAGGCTTGGAATCAGTATTTTAACCCAGCGTTTCATCAGAAGGGCAGATCGCTTGTACCGTCTCCGGCAGATGCGTCAAAAGGATCTACATTAGCAACCTCTGCTTGTGGAGCAGCCGGTTGAGCCGCGGGAGCGGGTGCTGCAGCCGGAGCAGCAGCTACAGGAGCAGCAGCCGGAGCCGGAGCAGCTGCCTGAGTCATATCGCCTTGCTGGATACGCCATGCGCGGATCGAGGTGTACCAACGACCGTTGAACTCGCGGCTCTCGATATCGAAACTGATGGTTACTAACTGGTCAATCTCGCAGGGGTTCTGTTTGATACGATCCTCACCGAACACCTCGAAATGTACCTTACGGGGGTATTGATCGAGGGTCTCGAGTACGTACGGCTGTACTTTCCACGGGTTGCCATTACGACCTACGCCTTCCTGCGCAGGCAATACTTGAATTATCTTTCCAACTAACTCCATTCACGTTCGGCAATCGGTGTGCATTGGTTTATACCGCTCCGCTTAATAAACGGGCAACCGATGCCTCCGTTCTCCCCACCGGACGCACTTCGTTAGCGCCCGTCGGGGACCCCTCTATGCCGAGTGAGAGGGAAAAATATTAATTATTAATTTTTAATTAATCATTCGCCTTTGATTGCTGCTACACCCGGGAGGATCTTACCTTCGATAGCCTCGAGGAGGGCACCACCACCGGTAGAGATATACGAAACTTTGTCTGCGAGACCGAATTTGTTAACGCACGCTACGGAGTCACCACCACCGATGAGCGAGAATGCGCCTTCAGCAGTAGCCTCTGCGATAGCCTCACCGATAGCGCGGCTACCATCGCAGAAATTATCGAACTCGAAGACACCTGCAGGACCGTTCCAGAGAATCGTCTTGGCGCCCTTGATTGCATTGCGGAAGTTCTTCTGTGCCTCAGGACCTGCATCGAGACCTTCCCAGCCTTCCGGAATTGCGTTAGACGGGAATACCTTCTGGTTAGCGTCGTTGCTGAACGAGTCAGCGCAGATAGCATCCGGAGCGAGCACGAGTTCTACGCCGTTTTTCTTAGCCAACTCCTCTACACCGAGAGCTACGTCGAGTTTGTCGAGCTCTACGATAGAGCCACCGATCTCACCGCCGTGCGCCTTAGCGAAGGTATAGGTCATTCCACCGCAGAGGATGAGTTTGTCCACTTTGCCGAGCAGGTTCTCGATGATGCCGATCTTCGACGATACTTTCGAACCGCCCATGATAGCTACGAACGGACGTTTGATGTCTTTGAGAATAGCGTCCACAGCTGCTACCTCTTTCTCCATGAGGAAGCCGAGCATCTTGTTGTCTGCATCGAAATAATCAGCGATGACAGCTGTAGATGCATGTTTGCGGTGAGCCGTACCGAAAGCGTCCATGACGTAGCAGTCAGCGTAGGAAGCAAGAGTCTTAGCGAACTCTTTCTGACGCGCTTTCATCTCTTTCTTAGCAGGCTCGTATGCGGGATCTTCTTTCTCGATGCCGACCGGTTTGCCTTCCTCCTCCGGATAGAAACGGAGGTTCTCGAGAAGCAGTACCTCGCCCGGTTTGAGGGCAGCTGCTTGAGCTTGAGCCTTAGCGCAGTCCTCTGCGAACTGAACAGGGCGACCGAGCGCAGCAGCTACTGCGTCTACGATCTGGCTGAGGCTGAACTTAGCCTGTACTTTGCCTTTGGGTTTGCCCATGTGGCTCATGATGATGAGGGCACCGCCTTCATCAAGGATGTGTTTGAGGGTCGGCAGCGCACCACGAATACGGGTGTCATCTGTGATCTTACCATTTTCATCCAGAGGTACGTTGAAATCTACACGTACGATCGCCTTCTTACCGGCGAATTTGTAATCTTTGATAGTCATAATGTTAATATTTTTGTTGTTAATTGTTTTCTAGATTTCCTAGATGCTCTAGATATTCTAGATGTTCTAGATGGGTTTTACCAATCGATGGAGTTGAGGCGGCCTTTATAGACATCGCTATAGGTCGTTTTGGTGTCCTGTCCACCGAAGAGGTAGATGTTATTGTCCCGCACGATGGCGTTCTGTTTCTGCCGTGCCTGATAAGCCTCCGGCAGTTGGTTCTTGGCAGTGTCGGCTTTGGTCCAAGTGAGTCCTTCGTCTTTGGACATGAGGATGTCGCGGCCGAAATACTTCGCCTGATCATCGATGCCACCGAAGAGGAGCAACTGGTTGTTATAATAGACGACGGAGATGCCGGTGAGGCCTTTGAAGGTGGAGCGATCCATGGAGAACTCCTGCAAACGATACCCGTTGTTCTCCTTGATATGCGTGGAGTATTCGAGGTTCCAACGGGTGTTGAGGGCTTTGCCGTTCTCCGCAAAACCGCCGATGATCATTGCTCTCTCTCGCATGCTGGAACTGAGGAACGTGACGGTAGCGAAATCGCTGATAGGGAACTCGTCGGCAGGCATGAGACCACTTGGCTTGATGGTGTCTGCTTGCAGGTACGCTAACTCGTAATCGCGTTCGTCGGTGCCGGTCAGCATCCAAACAAGGTCGTTCCAGTACAGAAGCATGGTAGCGATAGGACGGGACATTTTTTTAGCCGTCCAGTTGTAGATGTCGGTACTGGAGTAGAGGGTGCTGTCCTGACCGTAATAGAGGGTGTATTGATGATTGATGGTGTCGTTCTTACAAACTATCTGACGCACTTTGGTACCGGCAGGGAGTCCGTTCAGTTTGGTAGGCAGAGACCAGTTGATGCCGTCCGGCGAACGCCAAGCGGATATATAGAAACCGTCGGAAGCGAGCATGACGAACTCGTTGCCGAACTCCACGACGCGTTGCTCACTATCGTAGTTGCCGTAGATACTGGATGCGAGTTCCTGCCAAGTATAGAGATCCGGATCCGCCTGATGAACCGTAGCGCGTATCTCATAGGTCTTGGTGTTCTTCTTGTCCTGCGAACGGATAGAGAGGTAGATAGGCGTGCGCGTGAAATCGAGGGTGTCGTAACCGGTGAGGGTATAGACGGTGTCGCGCATTCTGAGGAAAGCAGCGCTTGGTGTAGAAGCGAACATAAAACGGGGAACGACGCGCTTGAGGCTCGTGCCGTAGAGCATGGAGTCTTTGTTCCAGACGAGTCCGGTGTCGTTGCGTTCCTCGATGGTGAAGACAGCTTGCGCCAAACCGGGCATGGTGTCGTTTTTGACGAAAGCGAAAGCGGTGAGTCGGGCTACCGATTTGTCCACCTGAGTACTGTCACTTTTCTTACATCCGGTCAAAAAAACCAGCGTAATTGCCAAAGATATATATAAAATTCGTTTCATTTGTATAATTTTGTCTTTTTTTCTTGCATGTTTCGGAAAAAAGTTGTAATTTTGCAGCCCAAAACACGATTACAGATCTCAATAACTAATTTTTACTATGTTGTTTGATTCTCAAATACATGATTTTTTGTCGTGGTTTCCATGGGTTCGCATCCGTCGTGAGCAATCCGCCATGCGTGCTATCGTGGAGCAACGTCGCCGTATGTTAACCAAGGATGAGGTGGCTGCGGATTCGGCTCGTATCATTGCTCAGATAGAGCAGATGTCGGCATTCCGTGAGGCTCACGTGGTGATGATGTATTATCCGGTTCATAACGAGGTGGACTTGCGTCCGCTTCTCGAGAAGTACGGAGACCAAAAAACGTTTCTTTTTCCTGTCACCCATCGTCACTCGATGGAGGTTCGTCCGTATGACGGCGAGGATATGATGCGTAAGGGTCGTCTGGGTGTTCCCGAACCTCAGACTCCGACTTACAAGGGGCATATTGATCTGATGCTCGTTCCCGGCGTAGTGTTCGACCGTCATTGCAACCGTATCGGCCGTGGAGGAGGGTATTACGACAAGTTCCTTGCCAAGTATCCGCACGTCAAGAAGGTGGGCGTCTGCTATGCGTTTCAGTTGAAGAAACACGAGATCCCGCATCTCTGGCGTGACCGGAAGGTGGATCGAGTAGTTACCCCTCAGCAGACCATTGGATAGTGGGTTGCATCTCCTGTATTCGTTTGAGCTCTCTGTCGGTTTCGGCGGAGAGTTTTCTTTCGCCCTTACGGTAGTAATAGATGACGCCGTATAGCTGGCATTTCATCATTCGCTCGTAGGGCAGAAGATCCTTGTAGTAGTCCTCCACGAGGTTCCAGATATTGAGGATGATCTCGTCCGCCTGTGTACGCAGGGGTTCCAGATTATCGTGTACGCGTTCGTTGTTCTGCACGTGGAAGGTGTGTTGGCGTTGGTGCTCGCAGAAGATGTCGTAGTGAACCTTCACTTTATTGATAGCCGGGTTGTAGATCGGGAAACCACCGTTAGCCATTCTTTTCTGTTCCCCTTCGATGATGTTCTTTCCCCAAACGAGCAGGTTCTCCTCGGTGGACAGATCCGGCACGATGTTCTCGTGCGGGTCGAGACCATAGAGCAGTTTCTGCTCTTTCTTGATCTCTCCGCGGATGACAGACAAGTTGAGCACTTGGATGAAATGGGAGATATACATACGTGCGTTCTGCACGATGTGTCTGTACTGCTTATTGGCATTGACGGTGGAGGTGTAGTTGTCCTTGGACTGCATCACCACGTTCTCGAACGACACCAGAAAACGCTGCGCTTCACTCTGCACTTTGTAGGGCAGAACCTGCTCCATGTAGTCAGCACTCTGCGCACGCTGGATAGCGTTCTGCAAGGCGTGTAACCGCGCCATGTCAGTGTTGGGTAATCGACGGTAAGGCATCTTGTTATTATTTACGATTTACAGATTTACGATTTAATTAACTCTTTCTGTTGGCGAGTTTTTCTGCCAACTTGCGGAGCTGTTCGGCGGCATCGTTATGGGGCAACAAGTCCAGTTGTGTCAGGGCAATGGAGGTGTGATTCTCCATGATCTTTTCCACTTCGCCGCGTACGCCGAGACGGTTGTATAGCTCCGTGACAGCAGTTATCTTCTCCTCGTTGCGGTTATGGACAAGCAGCCACTGTTGCAGTTCGGCTTTGGTTGCCGGGTCGGCTTTCTCCAAAGCGGTGAGGAGGAGGGCTGTTTTCTTGTTACAGCAGATGTCGCCACCGATAGCTTTGCCGAACGTCTTGGGGTCTCCATAGACATCAAGGATGTCATCTTGGATCTGGAACGCCAGACCGATATGCAGGCCGAACTGATAGAGCGCTTCCTGCTGCACTTCGTTAGCTCCGGCGATGAAACCGCCGGTACGGAGTGCGTTGGCGAGCAGGACAGAGGTCTTGAGCTCAATCATCTTCATGTAGTCCTCCAGACTCACGTGGTCCCTATGCTCAAACTCCATATCGTACTGCTGTCCTTCGCAGATGCCGGTCGCCATCTCGTTGACCCAACGGAGTACTTGCGGCAGTTTGGATTCCGGCACGCGGCTGAGCAGTTGGTAAGCCTCGATGAGCATCTGGTCGCCGGAGAGGATAGCGGTGTTGTCATCCCATTTCACATGTACGGTGGGGCGTCCGCGACGTACTTCGGCGCGGTCCATCACATCGTCGTGCAAGAGGGTGAAGTTATGGAATACCTCCAACGCCAAAGCAGCAGGCAGCACCTCTTCTTCGTTGCCGCCGAACATCCGGGCACCGATAAGCGCTAACTGCGGACGCAGTCTTTTGCCACCAGACGCAAGGGTATAAGCGATGGGTTCGTATAGACCCTTCGGCTCCTTCGTCCAGTTCAGCGATTCTATGGATTTGTTGATATCAATCATGATCAATTTTTGTCCTTTGTCCTTATTCCTTACTCCTTATTCCTTTGAGAACTTGTTCTCAATAATATCGGTCAGGACATCTTTGATGTCGAGTCCGGCAGCGCGAACCTGCTGCGGGATAAAACTGGTCGGGGTCATGCCCGGTGTGGTGTTTACCTCGAGGAGGTTGATCTGCGGGGTGTTGTCTTGTCCCTTGGTGATGATCCAATCCACGCGGATGATGCCGTTGGCGCCGATGATGTCGTAGAGACGGAGGGTCTCGGCTTGGATCTTATCGCGTACCTCATCGGGAATGCGGGCAGGGGTAATCTCGTCCACTTCGCCTTTGTACTTAGCGTTGTAGTCAAAGAACTCATTGTGGGTCACAACCTCGGTAATGGGGAAAGCGACTGCTTTCTCTTTGGTCTTATAGACGCCGCAGGTCACTTCCGTGCCCTGCATGAAAGACTCGCAGATGACCTCATCGCCCTCTTGGAACGCACGTTCGATAGCGGGGTAGATGTCCTCAACGGTCTTCACTTTGGTGCAGCCGAAGGACGAGCCGCCGATGTTCGATTTGATGAAACAAGGCAGACCAAGCGTCTCGGCGATCTTCGGTGCGTTAGGCCATTTCTGACCGGCACGAAGCATCAGACTGTTGGCAATATGGAAGCCGAAATAGGAGAGATAGTGGTTGCAGGCATATTTATTGAACGTCAGGGCAGCAGCTAATACTCCGCAGCACGAATAAGGCATACCGATCATGTCGAGGTACCCCTGCAGAATGCCGTTCTCACCCGGCGTGCCGTGAATAGTGATATACGCGAAATCGAAGGTGTGCTTCACGCCCTCGCGCGTAAAAGAAAAGTCGTTCTTGTCAATCGGGCATCCGTCCTCGGTATGCCAGTTCTTGCCGTCGAACACTACGATGGTGTCATCATAGCGCTCTTTGTCCATAAAGGAATACAAACCTGCGGCAGAGCGTAACGAGACCTCATGCTCGCTGCTGTCTCCTCCTGCGATAATAGCTATGTTTCGTTTCATTTTCAATCGTTGGTGGGGCTTTCCATAGCCCTTAGTTAAAATCGGCTGCAAAGTTACTAAAAAAAAATGACATACACAATAGTGTATGACACTTTTTCGCAAAATATTGCTGATTTTGTTGTTTTATGGGCGTTCTATTTATTCAAAAGACAGGTATGGGGTGAGGCGGGAGAGGTCGGAAGGGGTGAGGTCGGGGAGGGAACGGAGATCGTCAATGGAATGAAGACGGATACGTTGGCGGCGGAGCGTGTAGATGGCTTTCGCTTGCTGGAAGCGTAAGTACGGGTGACGCTGCAAAGCGGCTGTAGAACAGCGGTTTACGTTGAGAGTTTGTATAACTGCAGTGTCGGCTGTGAAATGATGCAAGAGGGTGTCGAGATGATAGTCGGCGAAGGGCTCGTCGGTGAGTTGAAGAGGGGAGTAGAAACCGCCTAATTGCTCTCGGTAACGGACGATCTGCAGGGCGGTAAAGCGACCGATGCCGCGGAGCAGTTGGAGCTCGGTGGTGTCACAATGGTTGAGGTCGAGAACGGTGTCTTTCTTGACGCGTTTGGTGAATCTCATGCCCACGGAGTCACGCCAAAGGGAGTCGGCGATGCGCATGGAGTCCCAGCGACGCTGCCGCTCTATTTTCCATGCCTCATGGCGCAAGGAGTCCGCCATACGGAAGGAGTCGTAGCGTTGTTCGCGTTCTTCTTTCCATTGGACATAACGGAGAGAATCGGCAAGGCGGATTGAGTCTTTGCGTTCCGCCCAAGACTTCTTTTTCGGGGTCTCCGAGGCAGGTGGGGTAGAGGGATAGAGCGCCATGACGATCCAAGCGATGATGGCGATACCGAACAGGATGATTGCCCCTATGCGTTGTTCTTTGGCTAAGATCATAAGACAGCACTTAGTACATTTCCGTCGGCGAGATGCGTAGTGATCACATCGCCGGTTTGCAGGTCTTGGACAGAACGGATGACCTTTCCGTTTTTGGAGAGCAGGCTGTAGCCCATACGATAGATGCGTTCGGGGTTGCAGGCTGCGAGGCGTTGTTCGAGCATCTCTATGCGGTGACGGCGGATGAGGATCTGTCGGTCAGCGGTGCGTCTAAGCCGCATGAGGAGCTCGTCCAAACGCGCTTTTTGGGCATCCATGCGGTGGATAAGAAACTCAGCTACGGCAGTGGGCGTCTTGAGGGCTTCGTGAGCCACCATATCGAGAATACTCACATCGCGCGTGTGCCCGATACCGCTTAAAATAGGGAGTTCGTACTGCGCGCAAACGGCACAGAGGGTATAGTCGTCAAAACAACTGAGGTCGGAGACGGCACCGCCGCCACGGATGATTGCTATGCAATCAAAGGAAAGTTGATGGTTTAGAGTTGATAGTTTAGAGAAGTCGTTTAGTGGAGAGTTATAAGTGGATATCTCTTCCAATGCAGCGATGATGGATTTGGCGGCGGACTCGCCTTGCATCGTTGCGGCGAAGAGCTGCGTGTGGAAGGGGTAGCCGCTGTTGCTCAGTTGGTGCTTGAAGTCTTCGTATCCGGCGGCGTTGGGAGACGAGATGACGGCGATGCGTCGGATGAGGGTCGGAAGGGGCAGGAGTTGTTGGGCCTCGAGCAGACCGTCCGCTTGCAGTTGAGCGATGGTTCGTTGCCGCTGACGGGCGATGTCGCCGAGGGTATAGGAGGGATCGATGCCAACGATAGAGAGGCTGATACCATAGACGGCGTGCCACTGGATCTCCACCTCCACGAGCACCGCCATGCCGGCTTGGAGGCGTTGCCCGGTCTCGGACTCGAAATACGCCATGAGCAGTTCTTTATTGCCTGCCCAGCAGGTAGCGCGCATCTTGGCCGTCTTGCCGTCCACGAGATCGATGTACATATGTCCGCCTTTCTCGCTGAGGCTGTTCACTTCGGCTTTGACCCAATAAGAAGGCGCCAGACAGGAGTCCAGCGCTTCGCCTATATGCGCACAGAGTTCAGTAAGGGTTAGTGTCTCCATGGGTCGCAGAGGATACAACGTTCTTGCGGCTTGAAGCCGAAGAGCACGGTGAAGCGGATGCCGGTGAAGAGATTACGCATCCAGTAATGGGTAGCATCCTTGGTGGTGAAGACGTGTGCCGCCTGATAGGTCGGGAAGTCATAGAGCGTCTCTTCGGGAATGCCGTAGAAAGGCGCATTTCCATCGGGCGTTATGTTGAGGATGCCAAAATCCACAAAAGCAGCAAAACGCAGGCGGCAGTCAATCCGGTCACCCGGACGAGTGCGGTAGTTCTTGTTGGCTTGCTGGGTGTTGTATTCGTATCCGCCTTCGACATGCGCCATGACGTCCATCTTGAGTTTGATGCGGTCACCTTTGCGCTCCAAGGGTACATTCTTGCGGAAACCATGGTTCGGCATCTCGTCCCAGACACCGACGAAATCATAGTACTTGCCTGCGGTCGAACCCACCATCTTCAGTTTGGTCTCGCCCATGAAGGCATAGTTGAACTGCAGACCGGCGAGGAAATAACCGATGCCCACGGAACCGAAGATATAATGTCCGACGTAGAGGGGCACTTGTGCGTAGAAATTTTGCGCCTCGTCTCGCCTCTCGGCAAAGGTGTGCCTGAGGTCAAACTTGCGGCTGTTACCGCCCCATGTGTTGGTTAGCCCGTAGTGATAGATAGCGGTGTCGGCTATGTTGGTATAGACGCGTTGCCAAGCCACACCGACACCCGTTTGGATGATGAGTCCGCTGTACTGGTACTCGTAGAGCAGATGTAGTCCGGCAGCTCCGCCTCCCGGGGTGTTGCGAACACCCGGCATGTTATTGATGAAAGCTGACCAGCTGCCTTCCGCCGATATACCGATGAGATGGTGTGAACCGGTGTAGAGGGAGGCGTGGAGACCAAAGAGCGCATCGGTCTTGTTCTCCACGTCTTTGGTAGAGAAGCCGGAATGTTGCGACAGGCTATACTCGCCCTTCTGAGAGACGGAGAAACGTCTCTGAGACCACGCAGGTAGTGCGTATAACAACAATATCAGAACGATGTAGCGCAGGTTTCGCATACGTGACTTACCATAATTTTAATTGCTCTATAGGGTTCCTCCGGCGTGTCGTCCGACCAAAGTTGAACGATATAAATGCCCTCGGTAGGAGGAATAGCTATCTCTGTTACATCTGCCCGGAAGACGCCTTCGGAGACGAAGTCTCCTTGGGAGTTAGTGACGCGGTACGTACCGTCATGACGGGAGAGGATGTTCGTTACCGGATGACCGACGGGCACGCAGGATGGTGCTACATCGAGGTAACCCATGGTGGGTGTCTGTTTATTACCGTCCGGATCAGCGATGATGGTGATCGGGCAGGAAGCGATCGACTCGTTCTCTCCCTGACGCGTGAGGCGTACGTGGTACTGTGCACCAACGACGAGTCCGGTCGGGATATAGAGATACGGTTGTGTCTGACCTTCCAACTTCGTGTCACCTTGGTACCATTGGTAACGAGTCCATGTATAACCGCCGTTGAGGTTCTCGTTGAGGAGGGCGATCATATCGCCGAAACGCTGTTCGGTTACCCATGACGGATAGTTCATAGTGGCGTCAAAATCAAGGGTCATGAGGCTGTCGCTGAGGCAGACACCATTGTCAAAGGCGATACGGGCTTGGTACTTACCGGGCCTCGGATAACTCGTCTTCTCGGCGAAGTACGGCACGTCGAGTACGAGCGAGGTCTCGCCCTGAGCGATCGGTATATCCTCTACGTCTTCAAATCCGGCAGCGTGAGCTACGGAGTCATAGTACAGGCTGTACGAGATTGGACGGAAGTCGCCTTCGTAGGTATAATGGAGGGTATAGACGTTCGCTAAGCCGCTTTCGTCCACGCAGATAGGATCTATCCGGAGGTTGAAGCGAGTAGGCGGCACCTCATGCAGGGTGAGGTAATAGAACGTGGTACAACCCCATTGGTTCGGACGCTGCGCGGTGTAGTTACCCGGTTCGGTGAGGATCTGTCCGAAGAGGTCGTACGACTCGCCTTCGCAGATCGTATCCGTCCAGATGGAGTCGAAATTCGGAGCGATGGTCAGATCCAGACGCAGCGTAGAGTCGCAGCCTCCAAGAGTCGTCGGGTACGTCCGAACAAACTCATAATGACGCGGTTCGGTCCATGTTCTTGCTTTGCGCAAGGTATCGTCAAAGACGATGTCCTCCCATTGATAGTGCTCTACGTCGGAGCAAAGGAACTCGGTGTGGGTACTATCGTATGAAAGGTTGAAATGGACGTGCATGAAATAGGTCGAGTCACAGCCGTTTGCCGCGGCACCGAAGATAGTATCGAAGACTTCGGCTTCGCCTTGGTAGTAATACTGGTTGTCATGCCAGAGAAGCGTGTCAGCCGAACAGAAAACGAACGCGGTGTCGTAGAAATGTTGCGTCTGCTTGATATGGAGGTGCAGCGTGTGTACAGAGTCGCATCCGCAGCCGATGGTCTTGAGACTGTCGTAGATAAGGAAATCTCCGGCTATGTCGGTCGGTATGAAGCTCAGTTTATGTCCCTTACCGTCACGCAGGTTCTCGGTGTGCTCTACGTCCGAGCCCGGTGAGAACCAGTGGAAATCATCGTATTGGCAGACGGTATCGTGCTCCACGAGGGTAGTGCTATAGACCGGCATGAATTGCAGGTTCAGATGGTAGATGTCGCCACACATGGACGAAGCATCTTTATAGATAGCTTCGACGTAATTGAGTCCGCCGGGCTGATAGTAGATCTTCTGGAAATGCCAGTAGAGGGTATCGTTCATACAGAGGGCGGTGTCGTACTGCCAATATCCGGACGGTACTACCTGCAGACCCAGCACATAGACGGAATCGAAAGTATGGGTACCGATGGAGTAGTTAACGGAGTCATAGACGTAACCGCTCTTGGATTGATTGAGATAGGTATATTTACGCCAGTCGTAGCGTGTGTTGGAACAGATAGCGGTGTCGAACTCGAACCGGTATGAAGGGAAGACGTACACATGGTCATGGACGATCGAGTCGCAACCGTTGGATGTGCGGAGGGTGTCTATAAACAGGTACTCGCGCATGTGGCGGTCGGTAGCTTGGTCGTATTGAACAGGTGTGCCATCATCGTAATTATGGAACTTATAGCCCGTTACGAGCGGCAGGGTGTGTTCGCCGCCTTCCGTCTCGCCGCCGAAGAACCAAGTGGAGTCATTGTCCGCGATGGAGTCATGTAGCTCGACGAAGCTGATCTCGCAAATATGGATGTCCACATAATGGGTACTATCGCAACCGAACTGAGAGAGGTTCGTGACGGAGTCACGGTGGAAATCGCCCTCCTCGGGTTTGAGATAGACCACGCGGGCATACTGCTGCTCCAATTCGGCTTTGGTGACACCGGCTGCCTCGTAGTCGAAGTCATATCCGACGAAGAGGGTCTGCGGCTCGGTGAAATAAACGAGCGTGCCGTTGGAGGTCATGGACGCCTGATCGGTGAGCTCTACGTACCGATCGTTATAGGTTGGATGAATAGTGAGCGTGAGCACATGGACACTATCACAATGAACGGGCTTGACGGCACCGGTCTTGGGATCGGTGTAGATAGTATCGGTCTTCATGGAGTCGGTTACCAGAATGACACCATGTTGGTCAGTCGGAATCTCGTGTACCTCTTGTCCGTCGATGTAAAGATGGTGAGGTATATAGGTCGTATTGCCTCCTCCTAAAGGCGGTGTCGGCATATGTCCTTCCCAATTATAGAATTCGCCTTGGCAGACTTCGCCTGCATCGGTCTTGTCGTAGTTCGGGTATGCGGTCAGACGGAGGACGTAGATGGAGTCGTAGAGCATCGCGGTCTTGAGGCTGTCATAGTAGAAACGCTCCTGATACGGTTCCGGCAGATCGGTGATATAGATGACGGTGTCTTCGCCGGTGATAGGGCTGGTGATAGACCAGTTATAGGTTCCGCAGTTCGCACAGGTGACATCATAGACGGTGTCACGGAAGACCTTACCGATACGGATCGTGAGGGTGTTGACCGAGTCGCACTCGTGGGTACCGATGAGGGCGGTCTTGAGTTCTTCAGTCTCGGTGTATAGTCCGGCACAACGGATGACCTCTAAATCATCGGGGTTGTCAAAGACCGCCAACTCACCGGCGTAGATACGATTAGACCAATGGATCGTATCTTCGCTGGACATCTGCCGCACGGTCGGAATACGATACGAGGGCAGGATGATGAGTGTGCGATGGATGATCGAGTCGCAACCATGGACGGTGTGCAGCGGATCTACCAGTTCGAACGTACCGGCAGTATGGAGAGACTGCAGATGCCGGTCGTTCCAATGCGCATGAGCGGCACCCTCCCATACGTAGTATGCTTCGCCTTCGAGCACCTGACAAACGGTATCGTTCACTTCGCGTTCATCGGGATAGATGGGATAGACGGTGACGTTATGAAGCACCATACTGTCGCATTCGTGAATAGACTTGACGGTGTGGCGCAGCTCGTAGGACTGACCCGGTGTCCATGGGTTCTCGGGGGTATTGTATTCCTCTCCGTAGAAGGTATAGACCTCATTGGCGCAGACGAAGGTATCTTTCTGCTCCGCTATATAGGTGGGGTAGAGATCGATATGTAGCGTGAAGACGGAGTCACAATTGAGTTGCGACTTGAGTTCACGACGGGTGTCAATAGAGGTGGTGATAAGACGTGATTTACCGCCCTCGGGTATCGTACCGGTATAGTTCTTACCGTAGAAGAGCGTGTCCTGCCAAGTCACGGATTTGTTGTCACACATCTCTTTCGTTTCTTCGGTCAGGTACGGTTTGCCTACATACAGAACCAGTTCGCAAATGGAGTCGCAGTTACAGTCATGAGTCTTCATGGTGTCAGTACGATAGATCATACCCGGACCGGTGATTAGAATAGGCTCTATGCTCGGGTGTCCCGCCCATGTATAGGTCTGCTCCACCAGCGAGTACGGATCCCAGCAGACGGTGTCTATCGTCATCTGGTCGGTATAGACGGTATCGACGATGAACGTGATCTTATCGATGAACGAGCACATGACGGCTATCTGACCGGACTCGTCCTGTCCCATCACATCTACGTTTAACTCATATACATAACTGCCACATTTCTTGCCGGTTGCATCGAAACTCTGAGTGAACTGCGCATTGGTTTCGTTGCGATAAATCGTTTTCTTACCTTGGCAGACATGCACCGTGTGGGACTGTCCTTCATCGGTGACGAACTGCAGTTTCAGGGTGTTGCGGACACTATCACAGCCGTTCCTCGGACAGTCGGTACACTCATTGTACTTGACGGTCTCGCGGAAGGTATAGATCTTATCGTACTCCATGGTATCCGCCCAGAACTCACGGATCAGACGGTCGCTGCCTTTCTCACGCCATTGGACGATATGATTGTCCGGCAAGAGGGACTTACACTGGTTGATGGTGTAGTTATTGTTCACTACCCGCTTGACATTGAGGTGCAACTCCAAGACGCTGTCGCAACCATGGAAGGAGGGACAGTGTCGGGCGAAGGGCTCGAACTCCGGCGAAGCAATACACTCCTTGGTCCAGAGGGTGTCACGCAGCACGGTATCGGCTTTCGGCCACGAGTTGTTGCGGCTGTATTTCTGGAAGAACTCACCGTATCGGAGGGTTCTTAAACCGTCCTCGCAGACCACGGTGTCTTTGTGCTCAAAATACCGCTGGCAGACGAACAGCTCAATCGTGCTGAGGGAGTCGCAACCGCCGGAAGAGATATAATGACGGGTGACGGACGTGTGTCCCAAGGAGTATTGGTAGAGACCTTTGGAGAGGTCGTTGGTCGTGTCGTTGAAGATGGTGACCTGCATCTCGTAATGCACACCCTCTTCGGGTTTGCCGGAGATATTAGTGGGGGGCACTTTCCATACCGTATCGCGGAAGAAATGCACGGTGTCGCCCATACAGATGGCACGCCAAGTGGTGTCGTTATACTGACGGAGGACACGGACGACGGTGTTGAACGTATCTTTCTCCCATTTCTCCTCGGGAATGTCGCAGATGATCGGCGCATGATAGAGCACCGCGCGTACCTCGAAGTCCTCGAAAGGCTCATTGTTCTGCTCAATAGGCAGGAGGTGGAAGAGATGCGTCAACTCGGGTCTGGGAGAGGTGTCGGATTTCTGCTCGTAGGGCTCGAAATAACCGGGTCCTTGGATCGAACCCTCTATCTCCCATAGTGCTTTCTCCCATGCTGCATAGGTCTTGATGGGGAAGGTGAGGGTTGTGCTGTCGCAGACGAAGATGGTGTCCAGATCATAGGTACCGTCACTCTTGAGCACGCGGTCTAACAACCATCCTCCTTCGGTCGGACTGATGTATTCGGACTTCCATTCCGAAGGACGAGCGCTGTATTGCTGATCGTTGTCCAGCAGGAAAAGGGAGTCCTCTTTGGGCGTATAATCATAGCCGATGGGGTAGAGATACGCCTCTCCTTCGCCTATACCGAACGTGTATCCGGTGAACGCTTTTTGCGGAGCCGTGACGGTATGTGTTCCGTTTGTTATCTCGCAGGTAATCTGCGAATAAGTATTGTTGGAAGGGATCGCTTTCCATCCTGTGGTGGGCGAACCGTCCATTTGGATGCCGGATGTAAGCGAGGTCGGGGCAATCAGGTTGACCATATGCGTCATGGTACCGTCACCACCATTGTACGTACTGAAGATCGTGGTGTCCGTCAAGAACTCCAAAGGCGGAATGATCGTCATAGACGGGTTGCTGGGCAGATGGTTGTTTCCCTCGTCATCGTACCAGTTGTTCACGCCTGCACTCGTCGAATACAGATAGACCTGTATCGGTTTGGTGGCTGTGATATAATAGGTGGAGTTTTGCGGATTAGGGTTGTTGGTGTTCTGTACCGTACGCTGCATGTGGGTCTCACCGCCGTTTAAGGACACGGTAGTCGGTGCGTTGTTACCACGTTTGAGTTGCACATCGGTACCGTCCTGCTGCGCCACAATGCGTATGATGTTCAATTGGGTATTGGCAGCTGTCATCGGCACCATGAAGGTCTTACCCCATTTATCGAGCGGAAGGAGCTGGTCGTACGCATGGTCGTTACTCAGACCTTGTTGGTTCGGAATGATCGCCACTTGGTTACCGCTCCACACAGCTATCGGCTGATCGGCACAGATAGTTGAACCCGAAAGGTCGATGAAATCACTCAGGTTTTCGGGATCCGGAGCTTTCGAACGAACGATATAGATCTGCTTCGGACCATTCAGCGTAACGTTCAGATCCGTAGTGCCTCCATGGCGGCTGTTCACCTTGAGGCGCATCGTCACGTTGGTAACACCCGGTTTGGTGGACATGATGACGAACTCGGTCGCAGTAGCATCTCCGTCCGCCGATTGCACCATGTACTCGGTGCCTAATGCCTCTACCGGCAGGATGTGCGCACCGTCGAAACTGAACGAACCGGCGGCACCCATCTGGTTGATCGAATAGAGCGTGAAGAACTCGTCCACCTTACTATAGACGCGGACACCTTTGCTAAGCGGTTTCTCCTCCTCACCCTTGGCAGGATCCCAATAAACGGAGTTCGGGTCAATGGTGATGATAGTGGTCTGACCGGCAGCAATGGTATAGTCCTCAGTAGCGCCGTTGGCATACTCCACGGTGACGGAGTTAGCCTTGCGCGAAGAGGCAAGGAGCTGCAATTTCAGGTCTCGCGAACTCGGTTCACTACCGCCGTTGGGCAGCCAAGCTACGTAGAAATCGCGTCCCTCGGTACTCGTCACATCCGGCAACTGACGGGCGGTGGTCTGCGCATATAAAGAAATGCACCAACTCAACGCTAGTACAACTATAAAAACAATATGTCGGATACGCTTCATCAAACCCTTAATTCAAATCGGGCGCAAAGTTACAACTTTTTTTTCATATATGCAAGCGCACGCGTGCTTTTTAAGCGATTTTTCGCCCTTTGTGGATCAAAAAATACAGAAAACACGCCAAAAGAACATAATAAACGCCCACCATCGGCAGCGAGACGTTCGCTTCCACCGTACTGCCCGGCAGGGACTCGATCCATGCCACAGAGCGGTTCATGGCTTTCGCTAAAAAAGCAGTCGGGTACCCCCAAACGATGCCTATCGGACTTCCGCCCAAGGCTACGCAACCAAGCCCGCAAGGCACTAAGATTGCCGCTATCGGCAGCACAATCAGGTTCGTCAGCAGGAAATAACAACTCACTTGGTGAAAATAGTACATGCCGATACCCAACGTGCCCAATTGAGCGGCAAGGGAGACGATGACCGTGCCTATGATCCAGCGAAGAACAGGATGTTCGTCGCTATTTCTCAATTCCCCGTGAGGAAGGTGCCGCTCCATGTAGCGAGCGAGCACGATGATCACAAACGTAGCGGCAAAACTGAGTTGAAAACTGACGCTCCAGAGGTCGGAGGGATGAAAAAGCAGAATCAGTACCGCTGCGGCGGAGACGGTGTTGATGGAGAGGGACTGCCGGTAAAACATACGCCCTATCTCGAAGATCGTGACCATCAGCACGGCGCGTACGACGGAGGGCGTGAGACCTGTGAGCCATGCGTACGCCCACATCGCAGCGATGATGAGGAGGCTGAGGGTGCATCGTCCAAGACGGTTCTCGTGCATCGGTCGGAACCGTCCGCTGAGGGTGAGCAGCCAGATGAGCAAGCCATAGAGGATGCCGGTATGCAAACCGCTGACCGCCAACACATGAGCGGCTCCCGAAGCCTGAAAATGATGACGCAGATCCTTGCTCAGTTCTTCTTTGTAACCCAAGGTCAGTGCGCCGACCGTAGCTAACTCATCGCCGCTCATACCAGCGTCCGCAAGTCGCTGATAGAGAGCCGTTTGTGTGGGGTTCGGAGGGGTCTTGTGCCACGGTTGGTGCAAGGGGTAAAAACGATCGCAAATAAGAATTGCTACCACCAGCGGCAGTAGCAATACAACCATCGGATATGCGCGTAGTTTTCCCACTAACCCTCTAATCCTCTAACCCTCTAATCCTCTAACCCACTTTTTTCATCAGTCGGATCGCTTCGATCGGATCTTTCGCCCCGAAGACAGCACTTCCGGCAACGAGCACATCGGCGCCTACAGCAAACAGTTCCGCGGCGTTGGAGGTGTTCACACCGCCATCGATCTCAATGAGCGTGGAGAGCTGACGTTGCGTGATCTCGTTTTTGATGAACCGGATCTTGTCCATGGTCTCGGGAATGAATTTCTGTCCTCCGAATCCCGCAAAAACACTCATCAGCAGCACCATATCGACTTGATCCAGATAGGGCACAAGACGCCGGACATCGATGTCGGGATTGATAGTAAGACACGTGCGGACACCCTTTGCCTTGATTAGGTCGAGCACGGGAAGAGGATCCTCAACCGCCTCTAAATGAAAGCCCACCGACCATGCGCCTGCATCGCAGAAACGCTCTACGTATTTCTCCGGATGAACGATCATAAGATGCACATCCAGTGGCTTTTGGCAGTACTTGCGGAAGGGCTCCATCAGCGGAAAGCCGAATGATATATTCGGCACAAACGTACCGTCCATGACGTCCACGTGCAACCAATCCGCCTCGCTGCGGTTGATCATTTCAAGGTCGTCTGCCAGATGTCCGAAATCAGCAGACAAAACAGAAGGTGCTATCAGGTGCATAGAAATTAAAAATTTTTTGTCGTTTGTCGTTTGTCATTGGTCGTTGGTCAAATCCTCAAATCTTCAAATCTTCAAATCTTCAAATGCTCATCACAGATGAGCTTGTATCCTTTGTAACGTACCGCTATAATCTCATATCCGGCAGGAGTGAGGAACTTACGCAGATGGTTGATGAACACGCCGAGGGAACGAGAGGTGAACGCATTGTCCTCTTTCCAGAGTGCCGCTAAGATACGGTGCCTGTCCACCACTTCGCCCTCGTTGCGGCAAAGCATCAGCAGCAGATCACTTGCGCGGGAGGACAGATGGATACCGTCAAACGTCTGATGCGTAGCGTTGAACACATGTCCGGTCAGGTCAAAGATACGTTGTTTGTTCTCCTCATGTTCGCGTGCGCGGCGAAGCACCGCTTCTATCCGGCAGATGAGTATATCCATGGAGAAAGGCTTGGTCTGGTAATCATCGCAACCCAACTGAAACGCCCGCATCTGATCCTCGCGTTCGCTGCGTGTGGTGAGGACGATAAGCGGGATCTGCGGCAGCAGATGTCGTACCTCTTTGATCAGGTCATAGCCGTTCATGCCGACGCCCTGCAGCTCCATGAGCAGCGCATCCCAATGACCCGAGCGGAGAAGGTCCATTCCCGCCTTGCCGTCACTCACCCGCTGCGTCTT
>JAFXWI010000016.1 GCA_017542915.1 Paludibacteraceae bacterium | reverse complement strand
GCCATGATGTAGGCTCATTCACTTGGCATGGCAATACCTATTCGGCGGATGGGGATTACAACCACACCTATAAATCTGCTCTCGATCAGAACAGAGACAGTATCGTCACTCTGCACCTCACTATTCTGCCCGAGCTCAAAGATGACACTACGGCCTACTACTGCTATGGATATTCATTTGAATGGCATGGTACTAACTATACAGATGCGGATATGCCGATTAAATACACCTACCGCTCTAAAGTACATCCAGATTGCGATAGTATTGTTACACTAAAACTCATCGAATTACCGGAACTCAAAGATGATACTATTGCATACTATTGTCAAGGATCTCCGTTTGAATGGCACGGGACAAACTATACCGTCGCAAATATGCCTATCACACACCCTTATAAATCCACATTATATCCAGATTGTGATAGCATTGTCACACTTAAACTCATTGAATATCCCACCTATGATTTACAAGATAAAACAGAGGAAGTTACCATCATAGATGGTGAGACGTACACATGGAATGGGAAGGAATATGAGACGGAAGGTGTATATAGTGAGACACTGGAAACGGTAAATAAATGTGACAGCATCGTTTATCTCAATTTGACTGTACAGGAGAATATCGTTGAGAATGTGGCCTTTAGTATTGCTGAGCAATGCGCGGGCGAAGGAGCGTTAGAGATCGCTATTCAGCACACCAGCTATCTAACAGACGCACAATTAACCTTCTCCGAAGATGCTATACGGGCAGGCTTTGAGAATGGCACCTATCCGATAAAAAATGATACCGTCATCGTTCCATACAACGTCAAAGCTGGTATCTTCTCGGTAGGTATCGACTTGTTCTTCCACAGCCGTCTCAAACATAGCGGCAACGAACCGTTTACGTTGCTATTCCCCTCAACCGTCTTAGAACAAGGTTGGATGGATGCCATCTTTGTGTTAACGCATGACTATAACGGCGGATATGATTTCACGGACTTCCAGTGGTATAAGAAAGGTCAGAAGCTTGTGGGCGAAACCGGACCATACTTGTATCAGCCTCTTGAAGTAGGCGCCGAATACAGCGCGTTGCTGACGGAAAAGAGTGGTTTGCAGTTGATGACTTGTCCGCTTATCATCACGGAACATACAGATATTAGTTTGTACCCGACTATCGTGACGCGCAAGCAAATGATATGTGTTTCCGTCACACAGAATGCCCACCTGACGATGTATAGTCTGATGGGAGAAAAAGTAAGTACGTATTCCCTTGTTCATGGAGATACGCAGATCAGTGCACCGAGCACACAAGGAATCTATTTAGTAGAAGTGGTTTTGGAATCCGGGCAGCGGAAAGTGATTAAAATCATGGTAAGATGAAACGGATAGGAGCACTCATAGTAACTATACTGCTGGCGCAAATAAGTTTTGCGCAGCACTATATTGGTGTAGGCGCTTTGGTATCCTCTCCGTTCCAGTTGTATAAGTTGGATCAATTCAATGAGACCAAGCCTCTCATCGGCTGGGGCGAAGGAGTCACACTGCGATATGAATACCGCCGCGGACATTTTCTGCTGAGTATAGGTGCGGAGGTATCCGGTGAACACCCGCGCGTAGGAGTAGCCGATGAGACTTTTTCTGCTCAAATGATTGATACCCGTGGGATTGAGTTTATGTATCTTGGTTCGCTGAAAAGCCGCAGCGATATGAGTTCAAGTTTATGGTTCCACACCCCAGTGATGATTGGTTTTGAATTCCAGCCATTCTATATGATGGTAGGTGCGCAGTATAGTTTATTCCTCGCATCGTGGACGCATCAGACTGCACTATTGGCTTCCGCGGCAGATTATTACGGCAGATACTATGACGACTACATAGACGACATGTTCTCTCATGGCTACCATAGTTACGAGCCGGTTTCAACAAAGGGACAGATGAAGTATAAAAACGACGTTCGTCTGTTGGTTGAGTTGGGAGGCACCATCAAAATCGGTCAAGGCAAAAACGGTTTGGATCGATTATTACGTATCGGTGCTTTTGCTGAAGTCGGATTACTCAACGTATTGGACAAGCCCACCACCCCCACCAAAACGGCATGGGATGTGTCCCAATACATGAATGTGACGATGCATCATGTGTATTCAGCCTATCCTATAAATATGTGGGATGGTGGTCCTAATCCCTATACCGGTTCTTTGCGAAATATCGTTGTAGGAGTGCGTGCTACCTGCCTATTCCCTCTAGGTGGAGAACAAAATAAGCACAAGCAATACAAGACCAAACATACATCTAAGAAATACAAATGTCGCTGTGTGGGCTATCCATATGGCTATAATTTCTAAACTCATTGCGATGAAAGCCATCTCTTTACATAGTGTTGTGCCTATGCGGACGGAAGCGCGCGAAGGCGCAGAACAAAGTACCCAAATACTCTTCGGCGAGCTATGCACCATTCTGGAGCAAATGCCCCGATGGAATCGCGTTCAATTGCTCTCTGACGGACAGGAAGGATGGGTGGACGCAAAGATGATTGCGCCGATGAATGCGGAAGAAGAGAAGCGTTATGGTGCGGCGTTGAAGAGTGCTGCGATGGTGGCGATGCCGATGGCGTATGCCGTAAGCGAGAATAATGGTCAGACCATTCCTTTGACGGCAGGTACAAAGTTGACGAACTATAAAGACGGACGCTTCGAAGTGCTGGGTGTGGGTTTTCGTATCGACCCCTCGATGGTGCTTACTGCGCCGCGGGAGATGAACCAAGAGAACTTACTACAAACGGTTCGGTTCTTTATAAATATCCCGTACCTCTGGGGCGGAAAGAATGCGATGGGTATGGATTGCTCGGGTTTCACGCAGGTGGTGATGAGTTTGTTCGGCAAGTCGCTCCTTCGCAATGCCAGCGAACAAGTAACGCAAGGAAAGGAAGTCGCAAAATTAGAGAACGTACAAGCCGGTGATTTGGTTTTCTTTGATCATGAGGATGGTAAAATCAGTCATGTAGGAATTGCCATCGACGCAGAGCGGGTGATTCATTGTTCGGGCAGAGTGAAAGTGGAAAAACTCGATGAAACCGGTATATTCTCTGCGGAGCAAAGTGCTTATACCCATCATTTAGCGGCTATTCGACGCATATAACAAAACTAATGGATTTTCTGGATCAATTAAATACTTCGCAGCGCGAGGCTGTCACCTATACGGAAGGTCCTTCGCTGATTGTGGCCGGCGCAGGTTCAGGTAAGACGCGTGTGCTGACTTACCGTATCGCATATTTGTTACAACAAGGTGTGCCTGCGAGCAGTATCATGGCGTTGACTTTCACCAACAAGGCGGCGCGGGAGATGAAAGAGCGTATCATGAAGCTGGTGTCTGCCTCGGACGCGCGCTACCTGTGTATGGGCACGTTCCATAGCATATGCACGCGTCTCATACGCCCGCACGCGGAGTTACTGGGTTTCACACGCGATTTCACGATTTACGATACGACCGACATGAAATCCGTGCTTAAGGCAATCTGTAAAGAACGCGGATTAGACGAGAAAGTGTATAAACCTGCTGCGGTACTGAGTCGAATCTCGATGGCTAAAAACTGCGGTATCAGTCCGGCACAATACGGCACGAACCAGCAGTTGCTGCGTGAGGATCGCGAGGTGCGGATGTACGAGACAGCTACCATCTACGAACTCTATCAGGCACGACTCAAAGCGGCCAATGCGATGGACTTCGATGACCTCCTAATCAATATGTTGCGGTTGTTGGATATCAGTCCGGAGGTCCGCACGCAGTATCAACAGCAATTCCGTTATTTGTTGGTGGACGAGTACCAGGATACGAATTATATTCAGTTCTTGCTCGTCAAGCGTCTGGCCGAACCGCAGAACAATATCTGCGTGGTAGGGGATGATGCACAAAGTATCTATTCTTTCCGCGGAGCGGATATCCGCAATATTCTTAATTTCAGGCAGGTGTATCCGCAGGCGAAGTTATTCAAGTTAGAGCGCAATTACCGCTCTACGCAAAACATCGTCAACGCCGCTAACTCGCTGATTCACAAGAATATACACCAGATAGAGAAGACCGTCTATTCGGAGAAAGAAGAAGGTAATCCGCTGGCGTTGCAAGCGTATATGGACGACCGCGCAGAAGCAGAAGGCGTAACGAAACTGATTCAGTTTGCGCACCGTACGAACGGATACGACGACATTGCTATTCTGTATCGCACGAATGCACAATCGCGTGCGTTCGAGAATGAGTTACGCAAGCATAATATCCCTTACCGTATATACGGCGGCACTTCGTTCTATCAACGCAAAGAGATCAAAGATGCTCTGGGCTATTTCCGTTTGGCCGTCAACCCTCGCGATAACGAAGCGTTGCTTCGTATCATCGCTTTTCCGGGTCGCGGTATCGGCGATACGACGATGAAGAAAGTAGCGGCGAATGCTATCGAACATCATCGGTCATACCTCGATGTGATGCGAGCACCGGAAGAGACGGCATTGGATGTAAGTGCAGCGACTAAGACGAAGTTGCGTGGTTTTGCGGCACTTGTGGATCAGTTGCGAACACTAAGCGAAGAAGTGGATGCATACGAATTCGCAGAGCAAACGCTGCGTATGACCGGTGTGATGACCGCGTTGGCTTTGGATCATACACAAGAAGGTATTGATCGCACACAGAATGTACAGGAGTTGCTGAACGCCATTCGGGAATTCGTGGAGCAAAGGCAGAATGAAGGAATCGATTATACGCCAATTACGGATTTCTTGAGCGAAGTCAGTCTGCTGACGGACCAAGATGATAACTTGGCGGATACTACCGAACGCGTGACATTGATGACGGTTCATGCCGCCAAAGGTTTGGAGTTTCCCGTGGTCTTTATCGCCGGTCTGGAAGAGAATCTCTTTCCTTCGCAGTTCTGCGTCAAACCGCAGGAGATCGAAGAAGAACGCCGGTTATTGTATGTAGCTATCACTCGCGCGATGGATCGTTGCTACCTCTCTTTCGCCCGCCAGCGTTTCCGTAACGGGCAAATGGCGTTTAACAGCCCCAGCCGCTTCCTCAATGATATCGACAAGAGGTTCTTTGAGATGAGCCGACCGGCGGCTCCGCGCTTTACAACAAGGCCTGTGCCGATGCCGGAAAGGCCTGTTGCGCCGAGCAGACCTGTCACTCCGGTTGCCGGGACGACAAGTGCAATTACTTCTTCAGCATGGAAAGCCGGAGACCGCGTGACACATCGCGTGTTTGGAGATGGTACAGTTGTGCGCGTGTACCGCGATGAAGTGACAGAAAACGATAAGATAGAGATTCACTTCGACAAGCAAGGTACGAAAACCTTACTTCTTACACACGCAAAATTGGAGCGGATTTAGCGGTAGATGAAATAGCCCGCTATACCGGATAGAATGATTAATAAAATCGGGTGACTGAGGATATCAGTCGCCTTGTTTTTTACAAGGTTCGGCAGAACGGTAAAGAATGCCACCAACGCAAAGATGATCCACGAAACGGTATCTATGAAATTGGTGGGTTTGATCAGTATTAAGGCCGCTGATGCGACAAGTCCGATGACGGTGAAACGAAGCATGCGGAGTGTCTGCTCGAAATATGGGTTTCCCTGAAAACGCTTCGTGAGCCAGAAATAGGCCTTGCATATACTGAGCATGATGATCAGGCTCGGGAGCACGATGGCAAAAGTGGATAACACGCTTCCCCAGAAACCTGCAGCAGTATAACCGACATATGTCGCACAGTTGATGCCGATAGGACCGGGTGTGACCTGACTAACAGCTACAATATCCACAAATTCCTGCTGGCTCATCCAGCCGTTTGACTCCACTTCCATCTCAATGAGAGACAGAATCGCCAGGCCGCCTCCGAAACCGAAGAGGCCGATTTTAAAGAACGAGAGGAAGAGTTGTAAGTAGATCATTTCCGCCTCCTTTCTACGATATCCACGATGACGAGGGTGATGATGATCGTGGCGAGAATGACCCACACGGGATTGACGTGTCCGAGCCAGATAAGTAAGGCCGCGGCAATAGGAATGAGGAGCGTCAGCCATGAGATCTTTGCAGCCCGCGCCATCTTCACCAAGGGCGCCGCGATGAGTGCTACAACGGCAGGACGGATGCCTTTGAAGGCGGCTTCAACGGCAGGCTGCTCTTTCCATTCGGCAAAGACCGTCGCGATAGCGAGGATGATGAGAAAGGACGGAAGAACGGCGCCTAAGACCGCACCGGCTACACCGCGCCATCCGCCTATGCGCCAACCGATAAAGATGGCGGAATTGACGGCTATCAATCCCGGAGCGGCCTGCGCGAGGGCAATCATATTCAAGAATTCCTCTTCGTCAATCCATCCTTGGCGATCAACTACCTCGCGTTGGATAAGGGGTAACATCGCATAACCTCCACCAAGGGTGAAGGTACCAATTTTGAGATATGTCCAAAAGAGTTGGAAAAACAAAATCTTAAAAATCGTACATTTTTTTGCACAGCACTTAACCAGGTAACAACCAGCACAAGACCAGGTAATTACCCCGACAGGCTAAAAACACGCAAAATCTTAATAATCGTATATTAATCTTTGTTCTCGCGCAGCTGCTGTTTGACGAACTTCGCCAGCATGTTGATAGCTGCGTTGTTATGTCCGCCCTGCGGCACGATCACATCGGCATAGCGCTTACAGGGTTCGATAAACTGCTCGTGCATCGGTTTGAGTACGCGTTGGTAACGTTCTATGACTTGCTCGGCCGTACGTCCGCGCTCGAGTACGTCGCGTTTCATCACACGTATGAGGCGATCGTCCGCATCAGCATCTACGAAGATTTTCAGGTCCATTTGCTCACGCATGCGGGGTTCACGAAGCGCCATAATTCCCTCCACCACGATCACTTCGCGCGGCTCGATATGAATCGTTTCTTTCGAGCGCGTACACGTAATATAGGAATAGATAGGTTGCTCAATCGGCTTTCCTTCCTTGAGCATCTTGATATGCTTGCTGAGCAATTCCCAATCGAAGGCATCGGGATGGTCGAAGTTGATATTCTGACGTTCCTCGACGGGCACGTTGCTGCTATCCTTGTAATACGAGTCTTGAGGAATGACTACTACTTCGCCTTTAGAAAGACGCTCAATGAGTTTTTTTACTACCGTTGTTTTACCCGAGCCGGTACCTCCCGCAATGCCGATGATAAACATAGAGATGATTGTTTTTTATCGGGGTGCAAAGGTAATATATTTTTTTAATATATGCAAATAATAGCCATAAAATATGGGAAAATAAAAAATATTTTCCAAAAAACTTGCGTATATCAATAATTTGTAGTACTTTTGTAGCCGAATTTGATGTACTACCGCCTAAGCGGTGGTTCTGTGGCGCAAAAAAATGCGCAAGGAGAGATGCTCGAGTGGTTGAAGAGGCACGCCTGGAAAGCGTGTAAACTCCAAAAGGGTTTCCGGGGTTCGAATCCCCGTCTCTCCGCAAGGGGATTATGAAGAAATCCCTCGTCGAAGGACGTAAATTAGACAACAAACAAAAATACTAACTAACAAATTTTTATCTCATGAAAAAAGTATTTGCAACCCTTACCGTGCTGGCAATGCTTACCTTTGGTAGCGCAGTGATGATGGCACAAGAAGAAGCAGCTGCTGTTGAAGAAGCTGCTGTTGAACAAGTAGACGAGGCTGCTCCGGTAGCTGAGGAAGTAGCAGAGGCTCCGGCAGAGGACGGCGGTCTGGTAGCTCTTCACAAGACGCTTAAGACGAAGTTTATCGAAGGTGGTGCAGGCTTCATGGCTCTTACCCTCGTTACTTTGGTATTTGGTTTGGCGCTCTGTATCGAGCGTATTATCTATCTGTCGCTTAGCAAGACCAACACCAAGGAGCTGCTCGCTAATATTGAGGCTGCTCTGAAAGAAGGTGGTATCGAGAAAGCGCTGGAGGTTTGCCGCAACACGCGTGGTCCTGTTGCATCGATCTTCTATCAAGGTCTGAGCCGCTACGATGAGGGTATTGACGTTGTAGAGAAGACGGTTGCTTCTTATGGTGGCGTTCAGCTCGGTTTGCTTGAGAAGAACCTCTCCTGGATTTCGCTCTTCATCTCCATCGCTCCGTCTCTCGGTTTCTTGGGAACCATCATCGGTATGATCGAGGCTTTCGATAAGATCCAGCAGGTAGGTGATATCTCCGCTACAGTCGTTGCCGGCGGTATCAAGGTGGCTCTGTTGACCACGTTGCTCGGTTTGATCATTGCTATCGTTCTTCAATTGTTCTACAACTACATCCTCAGCCTCATCGAGGGTCTGGTTAACGAAATGGAGGACAGTTCGATTAGCCTGCTCGATATCGTAGTAGAGTACGACGCTGCTCAGAAAAAGTAACTATCGTGCCCTTGTGGCTAAGAAATAAGCTGAAAGCTGATAGCTGAATGCTAATGTTTAATTTTAAACTTTTTTGAGCAATATGAAAAACTATAAAATGTTACCAAAGATTACCTTATGGTCGCTGCTGGCGTTGGGCATCGTGTTTATCGCGTTGTTCTTCCTCGGTGGCTCCAACGGTAGTCTGGAGGTTGCCGGTGATTTCCTGGATATTCCTCGTTTCACCGATGCATTCCTCATCTGGGTCTACATCCTGGTTGGGTTGGTAGTCCTCATTACATTAGCAGTAGTATGCGTAGAGTTTGCTAATAACTGGAAGACGAACCGCAAGAAAGCATACACCACGCTGGGTGTTGTAACCGGTTTCGTAGTTCTGGCGCTCCTCTGCTGGTTCCTCGGTAGCCCGGAGAAAATCAATATCATCGGCTATGAAGGTACGGACAACGAAGGCGCTTGGGCACAGTTGGCTGATGCTGTTATCTACGCTTGCTATTTCCTGATCACCGCTACTATTTGTACGATGATTTGGGGTATAATTTACACCAAAAAACTGTCGAAGTAAATCACATTTATCATGGCAAAGAAAATCCCACAGATCAACGCCAGCTCCATGGCCGACATCTCGTTCCTGTTGCTGATTTTCTTCTTGGTGACCACCTCTATGGATGTAAACCAAGGACTGGCTCGCCGTCTGCCTGCGCCTATTCCTCCCGATCAGAAGATAGAGGATAAGGATATTAACAAGCGCAACCTGCTGGTAGTGAAGATTAACTCCGCGAACCAGTTGATGGTGCAAGGCCAGTTGATGGATGTGAAGCAACTTCGCGAACGCGCTAAGGAATTCATTAAGAACGAGAATAACGCGGATTACTATCCGAAATTGTTCGAAGAGGACTTCGGTGCTCCGTTCGGTGTCGTTAAGTACACCAAGGATCACGTGATCTCTGTCCAGAACGACGTGGATACCCAGTATCAGGCGTATTTGGACGTTCAGAATGAACTCGTAGCGGCATATAATGAATTGCGTGAAGAGTGCGCGCAGAAGTATTTCCACAAAGCTTATAACGAGTTAGAAGAGGATCAACAGAAACAGATCCAAAAGATCTATCCTCAGAAGATCTCGGAGGCTGAACCTAAAAATTACGGTAACTAACATGGCAAAGATTCGTAGAAATGAGAAGCGTGAAATGCCGGCGTTGAATACGTCGTCACTTCCGGATATTATCTTCATGCTGCTGTTCTTCTTCATGTCCGTTACGTCTATGAAGGAGGTTAGCTATAAGGTGCAGTTCAAGAACCCGCAGGCGACTGAGCTGACGAAGCTGGAGAAGAAATCGCTTGTGCGCTATATCTACGTAGGTACGCCTACGGCAGAGTTCCGCAAGCAGTACGGCGCGGAGACCCGTATCCAACTCGATGACGCTTTCGCAGAGACGAAGGAGATTGGCGAGTATATCATCAACGAGCGTTCGTCCATGAAAGAGAGCGAGCAGGGTTTGATGACCGTGTCGATTAAGGCGGACAAAGAGACCCGCATGGGTATCATCGCTGATATCAAGCAGGAGCTCCGTCGCGCATATGCACTGAAGATCAGTTACG
>JAFXWI010000015.1 GCA_017542915.1 Paludibacteraceae bacterium | reverse complement strand
CGTTACGAACATACCGGTGTTACCATAACGGCCGAGGAAGAGAGAATCCTGATCAGCCTCCAGGGTATAAGTCTGAACGATAGGCTCAGCAGCAGAAGTACGACCGTTGATTGTCGAAGCAGAGTCAGACAGCCAAATGCGGGTGTCACCATTAGCAGCACGGAGATCTATCTGTGCATACTTGGTATCATCTGCGTTGTTGAATACTGCAGCTACGCTGAGTACGTCACCAGCCTTGAAACCACCCTCAGCCGGTTTAATAGCGATCCACTTGCCATCAGCATATACATACGAACTACCGAACTTGATAGCCGGTACAGCATCGGTGTTAGTATGAATCTTAACGGTAGAAACTTCTACGCCAGAAGCACCCAGAATAGTCGTACCGATCTCGCCAGCCCAATCGTAGATTACACTGTCTTCCTCAACCGGAGCATCTCCCGGATGTTTGATCTCGGTCAGATAGCAACCGGTGTTGAGCTCGTGAGTTCCACTATACAATTTGTACTTACCGAAAGCGATAACTGTATCACCTACGTGAATTGCGTTGCCGTTCTCGTCAGCTACTTCATCAAACTCAGCCCAAGCAGTGCTTTCTGCATCGTAAGCCGGATCAGAAGTACGGAAGGTATCTGCATTGAGCGAGTAGCAGTTATAGAACTCAAACGCACCCTCTGCACCTGTTGCATCAGCAACGTAGATGTTTACAGAACCGTATTTAGCGAAGTTCTTACCCTTGAACTCCATCTTGGTGATAACACCGCGCACGAGGATCTCGTCGTTCTCAGCTAAGCCAGCAGCGATAGCCTCAGCTACTTCGTACTGCGGGATCACTTTCTTAACAGCCTCAGCAGCTACAGTCTCGGTAGTCGGATCGAAAGTGATCGTGAGGGTGTATTCACCATCCTCAGCAATATTCAGCACATAGTTTTGTGCCGGATAAGCGATGTCCCAGCTGTGGTTCTTAACGACCTTGAACTGGATTTCTGTACCAGCGGTCAGGTTCAACTGAGCCTTTGCCCAGGTGTAAACACCATCAGCCAGCGTCATGTCGTTAGCAGCAAGAGCAGGGTTCCAAGCCTCACCGAAGATAGCGGCATCGCTACCTGCTACAGTGTAGGTGTCTGCTGGAGTCGGAGGAACGTCGCCACCACCAGCGAGGGTAACCTTAATCTCCGTAAAACGCGCTTGGGAAGGGAGGTCCGCTACAGAATAAGTCGTAGCGCCGACAGTTACTTCAGCCTCCAAACCACCGGTCTTACCACCAGTAGTAGTGAAATTGATTTTTTCGATGGTAGCCTCAGCTGTAATAGACAGCGCACCGTGTGCATAGCAACGGAGAGACTCATCAGCGCAATAACCTTTACTAAAAGTAAAAGTTACGCCATCTTTGGTTGCAGAAACCTCACTACCGGTGTTTGCGGTACCTTGACCTGCAAAATCAGCCTTCGTGAAAGTTACTTCTGTAGCCATCATGCTGCCTGCGAAAAGCACGGCAGCCAACAAAGAAAAGAATTTCTTCATGATGATTTGAATTTTAGTTAAACAAAAAGTTAATTGGTTGATATTGATGTCTATTTAAGATCGCCCAATATTGGTCGATGCAATATTTTTCAAAATCGGTGCAAAGATACAAAGAAATTTTGATATATGCAAATAAAAAATGCATTTTTTTTATTTTGGTGCTATAGAGCATAAAAAAGACATCCTGAAAAGAGGGCGAAGGAAGTACTTAAATTGTCCGCAAAAACCCCAAGTCAATACCGAAAACGACGTACTTACCTCGCACTTACGACGCACTAACAACGCATTATTTATTGCATGTAAACGCTTAGTATTATATACAAAAGTATATAATACCGATGAAACGCTATTTTTTGCGTGCGGCGAAGAAGAGTTGGGCGGAGTTAAAGACATTTTGCCAGATGATATACGCTGCCGCTCCAAGGGATGCCATGGGATCGAGATACGTATTCGCCATCCAGACTCCGAGCGAGGTGTTTTTTTGTCCGAAAGCTTGTCCGGCGGTGATGGAAGAGACGCCCTGCATAGTAGAAGGAGCCGCGGCAGGATTGATGAGGACATCTTGGTAGTCACGGCCTTTGCTGGCAGCAGGGAAATACCATCCGATGAGTTTGCCGAGGCTGAACTGCAACAAGCAAGCGAAGAAAGAACATACTAATAGAATTAGTATATTGGTCGTTAGTCGATGGTCATTGGTCGATGGCGATTGGTATTCTAAGACTATTGTAGAGGTGACGACGGCAGTAAGGACGAGGATGGAGGCGACCCAGAGGTAGAAGGGGATTTGTGCTAATCCGGGGGAGAGGTTGAATTCTTTTTTATGACCGCCTTCGGCTGTAAGACCACTATTGTTGTAAGACCGCTGCGCTGTAAGACAGGCTTTGCCTGTAAGATATTTTCTTCGTTGATAGAAATTATAGCCAAGGCGGAGCAACCAAGCGGCAAAGAAAGGTCCGAGGAGAAGAGGCGCTACTCGGCTGAGAATGAGCCAGAAAGCAGGCCAGAAGGTAGTTGAGAGTTGAGTGTTGAGTGTTGAGAGTTGTTCGAAAGTTGAGAGTTCCAAGTTATTATTGATAAGGGGGAAAGTGGCAGGGACGATGATGGCTGTAGCAAAATTGGAGAGAAGGGTAAACGTGGTGAGGTTTTGGATAGAACCACCAAGTTTGCCTGCGATGATGGGAGCTGCTGTAGCTGTGGGCATAATAAAACACATAAGGATACCTTGCGCAAGGACGGTATTGCCTGATAAATAGAGAGTTAGCCCATACGTTGCGAAACTGAAAAAGAGCTGAAGCGCCAAAACGACTATATGCCATTTATGAAGACGCAGATCCATCGGGTCAACCTTGCAAAAGGTAAAAAAGAGCATAAAGAAAATAAGCCAAGGGAGAATCGGCGCAAGAGGAAGGAAGAGTTGATAACCCACGGCTCCAATAAGCATGGAGAGCCAGAGGGAGGAAGAATCAAAGAATTTACGAAGGGACAATGTACAATGTACGAAGGAATTTTTCATTTTCTCATTTACTCATTTATTTAATCGCCCAATATTGGTCGATACTATGTTTAACCCCATTTGGCGACGATGTCATCCATGATAGCGAAGACCTCGGAGAGGGTTTCGGCACGGAGGAGAGCTATACGGGTCTGCTTGAAGTTATCGAGGCCTTTGAAGACCGGCGAGGCAGCAAAATGACGACGCGAATGAACGATGCCTTTGCGTTCGTCGTTACCACACCACGAAATGGAGGCAAGGACGTGTTCTTTTAGAACAGCGACCTTTTCCTCCATTGACCGCGGCGGAGCCGCTGTAAGACCGCTACGCTGTAAGACCGTTTCACTGAAAGGCCGCTCGCTTTCGCTCGCTGAAAGACCTATTTGCTGACAGACCGGATTAATGGATAGATATTCTTTCATTTCGGCGAAGAGCCATGGGGCACCAAAAGTGGCACGGCCGACCATGATGGCATCTACGCCGTAACGATCGAAACACTCCTTCGCGCGCTCGGGCGTACACACGTCCCCGTTACCTATTATAGGTATATGCATACGCGGGTTGTTCTTCACTTCTCCGATGAGGGTCCAATCCGCCTCTCCACGGTACATCTGCGAACGAGTGCGTCCATGGATAGCGAGTTCGGTGATGCCGCAGTCTTGCAAAGCAAGAGATAAATCGGTAATAAACACCGATTTATGATCGGCTTCGCCTGTAAGACCGCTGACGCTGTAAGATTTTGGCAAGTTAAGGGGATTGACGCGGGGATGAAGGTCGGCATCATCCCAGCCCAGACGAGTCTTGGCGGTAACGGGTGTATGAACGGCGTTGACGACTGCACGCGTTATTTCGAGCATTTTAGGCACATCGCGAAGGAGACCAGCTCCTGCTCCTTTGCCTGCTACTTTCTTGACCGGACAGCCGAAATTGATGTCGATGAAGTCGGGTTTGGCTTGCTCAACGATGAGGGCAGCGTCCCGCATCGCTTCAGGTTCGCGACCGTAGATCTGTATAGCCACAGGTCGTTCGGCATCGGAGATGGTCAGTTTGCGAGTCGTAGAAGCGATGTCCCGAACGAGCGCATCGGCATTGACGAACTCGGTATAGACGCGATCAGCTCCGTAGCGTTTGCAAAGCGCACGGAAAGCCGGATCGGTAACGTCCTCCATGGGAGCGAGAAAAAGACCGCCCTGCGGGCTGACAGACCGCTTCGCTGACAGACCGCTTTGCTGACAGACCGCTTCGCTGACAGACTGATTTACTGATAGATCGTTCACGGATACTATTTATTTAATGTGGGGTACGAAATACGATGATGGTTCATGGCGGTGAGGCGAGCGACGAAGACACGGCGGATGTCCTCTACATCCTTGAAGGAGAGAGGCGTCTCGGAGAACTGTCCGTCGGCTATCTGTGCATCGATCATCTGATTCACCGCTGCCGATATCGACTCCTCGGAGAAATCCGAGAGGCTGCGCGAACGTGCTTCGACAGCATCTGCCATCATGAGGATAGCTGCCTCTTTGGTAGTGGGTTTGGGTCCCGGATAGCGGAAGAGCGACTCATCGACGTTCTCTTTCGGATGCGCGTTACACCAAGTGTTATAGAAATAACGAACCAGCGAGTTGCCATGATGAGAGGTAATGAAATTGATAATCACCTCCGGCAGATGATGCTTACGCGCCAGTTTCTCTCCTTCGGTCACATGCGAGATGATGACCTTAGCCGCTTCACGGGGATCCATCTCCAAGAGCGGGTTCTCCACGCCGACTTGGTTCTCCACGAAGAAGAAGGGATTCGCCATTTTGCCTATATCGTGATAGAGGGCACCTGTGCGGACAAGGAGCGAATGTGCGCCAATGACTTTCGCAGCTTCGGCAGCCAAGTTAGAGACTTGCATGGAGTGCTGGAACGTACCCGGGGCTTTCTCCGCCAAGGCATGCAAGAGCTCGGAGTTGATGTCCGTGAGTTCAACAAGGGTCAGCGAAGAGATGAAACGGAACATTTTCTCAAAGGCGAAGATGAGTCCGTAGCAACCGATGGTGAGCAGACCAGTGACGAAGAAATAGAAATACGTCCAAGGTTCGATAGCGTGCCACGTACCGGTTTGGGCAATGATGAGCGCGGTGTACATGAGTGCTTGGATCCAGAAGTTCCAAGTTGCTGTACGGAGCAGTTGTGCCCGGCGTGTCATGTCGTTCAGTACGGAAATAGTGGCAAAGCCGACACCCAATTCGATGAAGAGGAACTCCATTGGCACCGGAACGACAATCGAGGTGATGAAGATTGTGATGAGATGCATGACTACCGCTGTACGGGAGTCGATGAAGACACGCGTAAGGATCGGAACCCACACAAAAGGCACGAGGTAAACCGACAATCCGAAATGCAAGCAGAGACACGCCAAACCGATGACGAGGAACATCTGCAAGCAGAAGAACAGGACTTTCGAAAGCGAATCGAAGTACTGCGGACGGAAGACTACAAGATAGAGAACAAAAAGGGCAAGGAAAAGAAGTACCAAGAGGGTCTTGCCGAAGAGCGCCCAACTACGTTGGCTATGTCCGAGCGCCTCACTCTCGTACGCCCGACGAAGCGATTGAAGGGTTTGGTAGTCGCTCTCGGAGACAATCTCGCCTTTCTCTATGATCTTCTCCCCTTTTTGGACAAGCCCTTGTGTTGGCGAGAGGGAAGAGAGAAGTTTGGCTCGCATCTGGTCGGTAAGAAGGGTGTCGCGCACGAGGTTCTGAGCGCAGTCATAGCCGAAATGATCGTACGCTGATTTGAGCGTATAGACCGACGAGAGGGGGTACGTCTTCTGCACTTTGCCCTGCGTGACAGCAATGCGGCTGTATTCGTTTTCCTGCAACCACTCCATCTCTTGCAGCGAGACTACAAGGACTTGGCGTTGCACCTGTGGGATGTATTGATAGCAAGGCACAAAGACGGAGAGGAGCTGTTTCTGCTCCTTGGCGAGTTGGTCGTCGGTTTTGTAGATGGGGAAATCAAAATCCGCTTCGAGCGTAGCGTACCCCCATGGTTTGCCGACCTCAAAATGGTAACGGAAGGTGTTGTTATACCGCGGAAACATAAGGACAATCACTGCCGCAAGCACCGCAAAAATGCCTAATCGTAAGAAGACTGAGGCATATTTGGCATTTACCATTTTCTCATTTACCATTTGGTCATTTATTAGACCATTTAGCCATTTTATCATGATCTTTTGGATTTAAAAAATTCTTGTATTAAGGACCGGCATTCGTCTTCGAGGACGCCGGAAGTGACGGTAGCTTTGGGATGAAAGACCCGTGGCGCGTACGTGGCGTAGCCTCTCTTGGGATCCGGTGCGCCGTACACGATGCGGCTTATCTGCGCCCATCCGATAGCACCTCCGCACATGGGGCATGGTTCGACAGTGACGTAAAGGGTTGCGTCCGGCAGGTATTTGCCGCCAAGGGTCTGTGCAGCGGCTGTGATCGCTTGTATCTCTGCGTGCGCGGTAACGTCCGAAAGGGTCTCGGTGAGGTTATGTCCGCGTCCGATGATCCGGTTATTAGAGACGATGACGCAACCGATGGGGATCTCGTTAGAGGATAGCGCTTTATGCGCTTCGCCTAAAGCGATCCGCATAAATTGCTCATCCTCAGACCGCTGCGCTGTAAGACCGGCTTCGCCTGTAAGACCGCTTGCGCTGTAAGACCGCTCACTTTCGTTCGCTG
>JAFXWI010000014.1 GCA_017542915.1 Paludibacteraceae bacterium | reverse complement strand
CTCCGATGTCGTCACGCAGTCTAACCTCACGGCACAGGTGATGCAGAACATCCTCTCCACATGGAGCGATGACGAACCGGACAGCTGGATGAACCACACCCTTTTCCCGGCAGTTTTCCGCAAGGCGGGATACGAGGTCTATTTCTGGTCAAACCAGTTCGTACGGGATGCCGGTGGCGGACTGTTCTCCAACTTAGGCGGAGCGCTGCTCAATCATCCTGACCTCGATCGCCTGCAGTTCACCGCGAGGAACAGCACTACGTTCGCTTATGACTCAGGGCTCAATGCCGACCTGCAGGCTTTTATTGCCGATTCCTTAGGAGGCACAATCTCAAAACCAAGCCTGTTCATCGTCCATTATATCGGTCAGCACGTCAGTTATGCGGATCGTTTTCCGGCGGACTATGCCTATTTCCAAGCGGATAGCCTGACACCCACGTATGGTGGTTCGTACGGATGCGAGATCAGGGCACAGTACGCCAATGCAACGCTTTTCCACGACCATTGTCTGAATGAGTTGTGGCAGCTCTTTGCGGCGCATGATGCGGTCGGGATCTATATGTCCGACCATGGTGAGGAGTGTTACGACTACCGCTCTTTCTACGAGCGTTCCGACCAGAACAGCCTCACGCCGCTCATGGCGAAGTATCAGTTTGAGATACCCTTCTTTGTCTTGGCTTCCGATGCCTTCCGAACGAATCATCCCGAACTGATGGAGCAGATACAATCGGCTCAGAATAAGCCATTTGTCAATAGTGACATCTGTCATATGCTTTTCTCGTTGGCAGGTATAGCTATGCCGGACTACCGAGCGGATAGAGACCTTCTCTCGCCGCAATGCAACACCACACGACCGCGTTTCATCGGTGACCATGTGGATTATAACACCCTTATTTGTCAACCCCAATAATGTTTTGATATGAAAAAAACGATCACTATCCTGCTGCCCGCTTACAACGAAGAGGCTTGTTTTGACCACTTGTACGAGTGCATGAACGAGGTGCTGAAACAGAACCCCGCTTATAACTGGGAGTTCCTGCTCGTCAATGACGGTAGTACCGATTCCACGCTGGATAAGATGATCGCCTTGCATCATCAGGATCCGCAGCATTGGTCGTATATCGACCTCTCGCGTAACTACGGCAAAGAGGTAGCGATGATGGCGGGTTTCGATTATGCCAAAGGTGACGCGGTTATCATCATGGATGCCGATATGCAACATCCTATCTCGGCTATTCCGGAGATGATTCAATGGTGGGAGGAAGGCTACGACGATGTCTATGCGCAGCGTCGGTCAAGCCGTGAGTCGTGGTTTAAGAAAAAGACCTCGCAGTGGTACTACACCCTCCTGCAACGCCTCACACGTGTGCCTATTCAGAAGAACACCGGCGATTTCCGTCTCCTTGACCGAACCTGTATCGAGGCGCTTAGGAAGATGCGTGAGTCAGAACGCAACACCAAGGGGCTCTACTCATGGATCGGCTTTAAGAAAAAGGGCATTTTATATGACCAACTCGAGAGACAAGAGGGTACCTCTAAATGGAAATTCTCGCAGCTCGTCAACCTTGCTATCAATGGCATGACCAGCTATACCGTAGCACCGCTCAGGATAGCGATGTACTTGGGTATAGGCGTCTCGTTTGTAGCGTTTATCTACTTGATCTATATCCTCATCACCACCTTGCTCTACGGCGATCCCGTAGCCGGTTATCCGACGATCATGGTGACGATCCTTTTCCTTGGCGGCATCCAGCTGCTCACCATAGGTGTCTTGGGCGAGTATCTCGGACGTATCTTCAATGAGACCAAGAACCGACCCGGTTATTTTGTACGCAGATATAACGACGAGAAAGTATGAAACAGTTCTTCGCATTCTTTACGGTCTCTCGTAATGTCTATTGGTTAGGTTTTGTCATCGCTGTAGCGGCATCGTTGATCGAACTCTTACGCGGTGGAGCAGAGAACTACTGCGTCTTTCGGGATGCGACCTTGCAGTTCTGGCAGGGTATCAACCCCTATACACAGGAGTTTGTGGATGTCCACCATCGTTATTTCATCTATTCGCCTATCTTCTGTGTCCTGTTTGCCCCTTTTGCTTTCATGCCTTTCTACCTCGGTGGTCTGGTGTGGAATCTGTTCGGCTATACGGTCTTTTATTTCGGAGTGAAGAACCTGCCCGGCGTCCTCTCAGCCAAAGCGCCGTTGATCATGTTGTACCTGCTGCTGACGGTAGCGCAGAGTTTGTTCTGTTTCCAGTTCAACCTCTTGGTGGCGGCGATCTTTGTTTGGGCGTTGGTACTCTTGGAACGCGATCAGCCTTTCTGGGCAATACTGCTCATCATGATCTCCGCTACTACGAAGATCTACGGAGCCGTGGAGTTGGCGTTGCTGCTCTTCTATCCGCGTTTCTGGCGTAATGTGGGGTATGTGCTTCTCACAGGAATAGGTCTGCTCCTTCTGCCTGCCCTCCACGGTGGTGTGGAAGGACTGCTCTCCGGCTATCAAAACTGGCTTGCTCAGTTAGTCTCGCATCAGTCCACCGGCATCTACTATTCCTTCCTGTTCCTGCCCGGTATCCGCTCTTTCGCTCTGCCGTACATGCGTCTCTTCCAAGCTTCCGTCCTGCTTCTCATGGCAATCCCGTTTGCTTTTCAAATGTCTAATCTAAAATCTGAAATCTCAAATCTCAAATATAAAATCTCCCTTTTAGCCGCACTGATGGGCTATATAGTGCTTTTTAGCGAAGCGGCGGAATATACGACTTATACCATCACCATGACCGGTTATGCGCTGTGGTATTTCTTGGAGGACAAGCGTCCCTTGGTGGACAGGATCCTTTTCTGGGCATTGTTCGTCCTTTGGTGCGTCATGCCCATCGACCTCTTCTGTCCTTCCAAACTCTGTAACTATATTCATTCGACCCTTTGGATCGGTGTCCTCACGTATACCATAGCTTGGATTCGTATTCCCATCAGCCTTGCTGCCGGAAAGCGCTTGGCGTGATACCTGTGTGTCGTTTGAAGAAACGGCAGAAAGACGGTGAATCGGCATAGCCTAAATGATCGCTGATCTGCTGCACGGATAAGTCTGGACGGGAAGTCAGCAGTTTCTTCGCCTGCGTAGCAAGGTATTGCTCTATATAATCGCTGGCGGAAATACTCACTACTTCTTTGATTATCACCGAGAAATGGCGCGTTGTGAGATGCGCCTTTTCGGCATAGAAAGCTACCTCATGCTCCTCGCGGTAATGACTTGCCAAAACATCACAGAAGGCATTGAAAACCACGTATTTGGTATCATCTTTCAGCATCTTTTCGTCCATCTCGCGGCGAAAAGCATTGTGCATCTCGGACATCACATTCGTCAGTTGAATGATCATCTCGTGACGAAGGGGATAGCGTTGTGTGGAGGTCTTGCATATATGCTCCAACAGATCGACAGCCTGCATATACTGCGTCATCTCTTCGTCCGTCAGCAGGCAGGTCGGTTGACGGTGATACTTATGATAGTCGTGGGTCAGCCGCTTCGTCTTCAGTTCCTCGCACAGGGCAGGGGAGTGAACCAATATCGTCACGTTATAATCAGGACTGCTTTCGAGGGGACGCAGGATATGATTCGGCATGACGACAGCTATCTCATTCGGTCGGAACACCACTTCCTGCAAGTCGTACAAAGCCCGCGCTGTTCCGGAATGATTGATACAGACCATCATACAGGGTGAGATGACATCCCTGCCATATACCGGAAAACGGTTCACATTGCGCAATACCGCCATTTCGGAGGTATCAATCCTCCTGTACATCTCTTCAAAAACACGTCCTTCTTCCATAACTGCGTCATTTCGGGTACAAAAGTACTGCTTTTTTTTGATATATGCAAGGCTTTTTTGATAAAAATCTTACTTTTGGTTAATAAGTTCCCATAAATGGGTAACGCGTATGTGCGTAAAAAGTTGTACCTTTGCGCCCAAATTCGTATTAACCCAAAAGTGTAAGAGGTATGAAAAAGATTTTGGTATTGGTGGTAGCGGTTGTCTGCGCAGGGATTGCGCAGGCAGTTGACTATCCGTATTTAGTGTTTGTGAATCAGAGTAACGACACGACAGCTCTGTCGGTGACCGGCATGACGCTTAAAGTCAATGAGAACAGCCTGATGGTGACGAACACCGAAGGCACAGTGAATTTCACGCTGACGGACTTGCAGTTTATGCAGTTCATGACCGAAGACGGACAGCTGGCACAACGATTAGACAATATCTTGGATGCCAATGCACCGATAGATGTCTATACGATTTTGGGCGTGAAGGTCGGACACTACAACAGTCTGCCTCAAGCAGCAGGAGTGCTTGGTAAGGGCAGCTATGTGATTACAAATGGGAGAATTTCACAAACGATTGTTGTGAAGTAGTTTAGAGTTTAGTGTTTAGTGTTTAGAGTAGTTTAAAGTTAAAAGTAGAAAGTTATGAAAAAGATATTATTAGCTGTCAGTATTCAGCTATCAGCCATCAGTTTGTTTGCTCAGACGCTGAATGTGCAAGTGGGAAATGTACGGTATCTGTTCCCTGCAGCACAGACTGCTCAGATGCCATATGAGAATGGTTCGACCTTAACCGTCATGGGCAAAGTGTTTAACCTGAGTGAGATTGACAGCATGTACGTGGATGAGACAGCCGTGACGGACAACACCGTGCAAGTGGCTTACAGCGCTGAGAGCGCGGACATCACGGTAGCAGGCAACATCGCGCGTCTCCTTACTATTACGCAAACAGGCGCGCACGTGAGCATCATCCAAAGTGCCGATGTAGCAGAAGAGATCACCTATACCCTCTCGGGCACTTCGTCCGACGGCGGGTTCTATAACGAGGGCGCATTCAAAGCAACGGTCGAGTTAAATGACCTTAACTTGACCAATATATCAGCCGTTTATTCCGGAGCAGCGGTACATATCCAGAACAGCAAGCGAATCAAAGTGAAACCGCTCAACGGCACAACGAACACGCTTGTAGATGCCGCTAACGGCAAGCAGAAAGGATGTCTCTATATCAAGGGTCATGCGGAGTTTGCGCAGAAAGGTACGCTGAACGTGACGGGTAACGTCAAACACGGTATCAAGACCGGCGAGTATTTCAGTATTAAGAACTCCACCATCAACATCCTCTCGGCGGTGGGTGATGGTATCAACTGCGAGCAGTTCTTCCTCATGGAGAGCGGCACGATCACCATCAACAACGTAGCCGACGATGGTCTGCAATGCGACATCGAGGACACGACCGTTGGTTCGACAGGCGAGACCGTGGATCACGAGGATGAAGACTCCGGTAACATCTATATCTCCGGCGGCACGCTGACGATGAACATCACCGGTGTAGCTTGTAAGGGGATCAAATCCGAAGGCAACATCGCTATCTCCGGCGGCGACATCACGATTAGCACTTCCGGCATCGGAATGTGGGACACGGAGGACTTGGAGACCAAGGCAGCGGCTTGTATCAGCAGCGATGCGAACATCACCATCTCCGGCGGTACACTCAACCTCACGTCCACCGGTTCCGGCGGTAAGGGTCTCAAATGCGACAGCCTGCTGACCTTCACCGGCGGCACGATGACGATTAAAACAACCGGCGCGCTCTATTACAACAACGGCACGACCGAGAACACCAACTATACCGGTAACACCGATAATATTGACAGCAAGTATTACTCTTCGCCGAAGGGTATCAAAGCCGGTATCAAGACCGAGTCGGGCAGCGGATGGTATGTGACTTATACGTACGCAGGCGGTATCGTCATCAGCGGCGGTAAGATCTCCGTCAGCACGTCGGGACGCAATGCCGAGGGTATCGAGAGCAAGAGCACGTTCGTCATCAACGACGGCGAAGTGGTGGTCAATGCGTACGATGACGGTATCAATGCCGCTTCGGATCTCACCATCAACGGCGGACTCGTCTATTCGCGTTCAACCAATAACGACGGTATCGATGCGAACGGAAACGTCTATCTGAAGGGCGGTCTGGTCTATGCCATCGGTGGTTCGAGTCCGGAAGTGGCGATCGACGCCAACAGCGAGGAGCAGAAGAAACTGTATGTCCAAGGCGGCACGTTAGTAGCTATCGGTGGTTTGGAGAGCGGCGCAAGCCTCACGCAGAGTTGTTACAAAGCGTCTTCATGGAGCAAGAACACTTGGTATGCCTTGACGGTCGGAAGCGATGTCTTTGCATTCAAGACCCCGAGTAGCGGTGGTAGCAATCTGATTGTCTCCGGCGCAAGTACACCGACGCTCAAATCCGGTGTTACCGTTTCCGGAACAGAGATCTTTGACGGCGTTGGCTATTATCCCGCTACAGCGACAGGCGGCTCGTCTGTATCGCTCAGTTCGTACACCGGTGGTGGAGGTCCCGGCGGAGGCGGCGGCAGATGGTAAATCTTACAATAAAATCCTGCGTATGCTTGCATATGTGGGATTTTTTTTGTAATTTTGCAGCCGTTTTTGGAAATGACGCTAATTTTATATAGATGGCAAAGTTAACAGACATAACGGACTCGGAAGCGCAGGAGTTGGCGCTTGAGTTTGCAGAGAATATCCATGCGGGTTTTCCTTCGCCTGCGGCAGATCATGCCGGAGAGCGGATTGATTTGGCAAGGGAGATGACTCCTCATCCGGAGACCACTTTCTATGCACATGTACAAGGCGATTCGATGCGGGATGCCGGTATCCTTGATGGCGATATAGTGGTAGTGGATCGCAGTTTGGAACCCAATAACGGGGATTTTATTGTGGCGTATATCGATGGCGAGTACACGATCAAGGAGTTTAAGAAAGACGAGTCGGGTCAATGCGCTTGGCTTATTCCTCATAATCCTGATTTTCAGCCTATTCGTGTAACTGCGGAGAGTAATTTCATCGTCTGGGGCGTGATCACTTATGCGGTACACAAAACCCGCCTATAAACTTCTATCAACTATCAACTATCAACTAATATCATGTACGCTTTAGCTGATTGCAATAATTTCTTCGTTTCCTGCGAGCGAGTCTTCCGTCCGGATCTGGAGGGCAAACCCGTTGTGGTTCTTTCCGGTAACGACGGTTGTGTCGTCTCGCGAAGCAACGAAGCGAAAGCGATCGGCATCAAAATGGGTGTGCCGCTCTATCAGATCAAAGCCTTGGTGGAGAAAGAAGGAGTCGTCTGTTTCTCCTCGAACTTCTCGCTCTACGGCGACCTTTCCGATCGCGTCATGACAATCATCCGCAAACACACCTCGCGGTTTGAGCAATACTCCATCGACGAGTGTTTTTTCAATATCGATCATATTCCTGCGAAGCAGCAGAAGCCGTTTTGCGAGCAGTTGGTCAAGGACATCCGCAAAGGAGTTGGCATTCCTGTTTCGATCGGTATTGCGTCTTCCAAGACGCTTGCAAAAGTGGCATCCAAGTACGCCAAGAAATACCCGGGTTACCATGGTGTCTGTGAGATCAGGACAGAGGAACAACGGCTCAAAGCGCTTTCTACTTTCGAGATCGGCG
>JAFXWI010000013.1 GCA_017542915.1 Paludibacteraceae bacterium | reverse complement strand
TGGAAGACAATGAAGAACGCCGGAACCACGAATACCAAAGCAAGCGTTCCGATGGACATTCCGCCTACCACACCGAGTGCCAAGGCGCGGTTACCGTTAGCGCCGGCACCTCCGGTGATCACCAACGGAATCATTCCGACGATCATCGTGATGACAGTCATCAGGATCGGACGGAGACGCTCTCTACAAGACTCCAATGCAGCCTCCACAATCGACAGACCTTGTTTGCGACGTTCGCTGGCGAACTCGGTAATAAGGATCGCGGTCTTAGCCAACAGACCGATCAGCATGATCACACCCGTCTGGAGATAGATGTTATTATCCATACCCGGCAGACCGATCTTGTTACCGATCCACGAGAAGAGGAACGAACCCATCAGACCGAACGGCACGGACAGCAGGACTGCGAAAGGCGTTACCCAGCTGTTATAGAGCGAACCTAAGATGAGGTAGATGAGGATGATACAGATGAGGTAAATCAGGACGGTGGTGTTGCTCTTTGCGTTCTCCTCCACCTCACGGGACATAGAGCCGTACTCGTACGAGCAGTAAGCCGGCATCATCTCTTTGAAGACCTCTTCGATCACTTTGTGTGCCTCGCCCTCCGAGTAACCGCTGGCGGTGGTCACGGAGCAGGAGATGGTCTGGAAGAGGTTGAAGTGAGCCAGCGAAGACGAACCGACGATCTCTTCGAGTCGTACGAACTGCGAGAGAGGAGCCATCTTTCCGTTGGCTACTTTGATGAACATATTATTGAGCGAAGAGGGATCCAGACGATACTCTTGTCCGGCGCTCAGCCAGATCTGATAAACCTTACCGTACTGGTTGAAGTTACCCACATACGCACCTCCGCAGTAGGTACCGAGGATGTTCAGCACATCCTTGGCAGTCGTGCCGGCACGTTCGCATTGGATCGGATCAACATGCACTTTGAATTTCGGGAAACGCTCCGAGTAGGTGGACATAGCACTCTCGATCTCCGGACGTTCCTGCAGTTTCTGGAGGAACTTATCCGTATATTCGCAGAACTGCGTCATGTCACCATCACTCAGATCTTGTACCTGAAGGTCGATACTACTGGAGTTACCGTAACCCGGGATCTGCGGCATCTGGAACGGAATGACCTGTGCGTTCTTGATGCTCAGACAGTCGTAGTAGAATCGTGCCATGACGGCGTCTATATAGTGCTCAAAGCCCGGACGCTCACTCCAGTTCTTAAGACGGATGATGAGCGTAGCGTAGCTCGAACCGTTGGACGAGAGCATACCGTAACCGCTACACAGACCGTAACTCTCCATCTCTGGAATAGCTTTCACTTTCTCCTCCACCTGCTTCATGATCTCGGTGTTCTCATGGAGGGTCGATCCTTCCGGCATTCGCACCTCACAGATGATCACACCTTGGTCTTCCTGCGGTACCAGACCCGAAGGCAGAATCTTCATGAACAGCACAAACAGCACCGCTGCACAAGCGAGCAGAGCAAACGACACCCACGGTTTTTTCAGATAGACCGTAACGGCTTTCTGGTATTTCGAGAGGATCGCATTGAAGCTGGCTTCATAAGCGATTTTGGTGTAGTAGTCAAGACCTTTCCATTTCTTGCCTTCGAGGCTCTTCTCATCGTTCGGGCGCATCAGCAGGGCGCAGAGAGCCGGACAGAGCACAAGGGCGCACACACACGACAGACCGACCGAACCCGCGATCGTGATACCGAACTGCGTGAAGAACGTACCGGACGTACCGCTCATGAACGTCACAGGGATGAACACCGCCATGAAAACGAGGGTACAGGAGATAACTGCTACCGACACTTCGCTCATCGCCTCTCGGGTTGCCTGAATAGCCTGATCCTTAGGCGAGCCTTGCATCTTTCCGCTCTCTAACTTCGCCATCACGGCTTCCACCACCACGATCGCATCATCCACAACCGTACCGATAGCCAGCACTAACGCAAAGAGTGTCAATATATTCAGCGAGAAACCCGCCATCTGCACGATAGTAAACGTACCGAGCAGCGAGACGATGATCGAGATAGATGGGATCAAGGTCGCCTTGAAGTTCTGCAAGAAGAAATAAACGACGAGGATCACAAGGATGATCGCGATGACGAGGGTCTCCACCACGTTATGAATAGCGGCGAAGAGGAAGTCATTACTGGTCATGAGGGTCTCAAACTCCAAGCCCGCAGGCAAGGTCGGTTTGAGTTGCTCGTAGAGCTCGTCGATCTTCTGGTTCACAACGGTCGCGTTGGCTCCTGGGGATTGATTGACGAGAAAGAACACACCCGGCACACCGTCCATGAGCGAGGTCATGGTATAGGTCTTCGCACCGATCTCTATCTTCGCTACGTCCTTGAGGTACAGCACGGTACTGTTGTCCTTGGTACGCAGCACGATGTTCTCAAACTCCTCGATGCTCTTGAGCGTACCTTTGTACTCCATCGGGTACTGGAACGCGTTCTCGGACTGCTGACCGAGGGTACCGGTAGCGGTCACGAAACTCTGGGCATCGATAGCGGCAGCTATATCGTTCGGCACGAGTCCGTACTGAGCCATCACTTCGGGGTTCAGCCATACACGCAACGCGTACGTGTTTCCTAAATTCACTACGTTACCCACACCCGTCACACGAAGCAGACGAGGCTTGACGTTGATGTCAATATAGTTCGATATAAAATCCGCGTCATACTTGCCGTCGGTCGATTTGAGACCGGCGATCTGAAGGATACTGTTCTGCCTCTTGATGGTGGTCACACCTACCTTGACGACATCGCTCGGCAGCAATGCTTGTGCTTGAGACACACGGTTCTGCACGTTGACGGTCGCGATATCGGGGTCGGTGCCTTGTTTGAAATACACCATGATAGAAACGTCACCCGTTGAGGTAGCCGTCGCTGTCATGTAGGTCATGTCTTCCACACCGTTGATCTGCTCTTCCAGAGGCTGAATCACGGATTTCATACAGTTATATGCGTCCGCTCCCGAGTACGAGGTGCTTACTTCCACTGTCGGAGGAGCGATGTTCGGATACTGCTCCACCGGCAGGGTGTTGAGGCTGATATATCCGACCAGCATAATCACGATGGCTATCGCACAAGCCATCACGTGTTTCGATATAAAGATATTTCCCTTCATTGTTCCTTAGTCTTTTGTACTACTTTGTACATTGTACATTGTTCCTTCGTACATCGTATTGTTTTGACCGCCGGTCAAAACAATACTCTCTGTCCTTCATACACGTTATTAGCTCCTTCGGTAACGATGACGTCGCCTACTTCCACACCGGAAGCGATGATCAGGTCACGGTCGTCGCCGATACCTGCGGTCGTCACGATGGCGCTGTACGCACAACTGTCCGGACCTACTTTATAGACCAGACTCTTGTTCTGCAAACGAACAACAGCGTTCTGCGGAACAACGATCACATTATGTACGTCCAGCGGAATCACTACCGTTCCTTGGATACCCGAATAGAGCGCACCCTTGGGGTTCGGGAACGTAGCCTTGCAGGTCAGCGCACCCGTCGTACGATCCACCGTTCCGGTCATACTGGTAATACGACCTTTGTACGGATACTCGGTGCCGCTCTTGTAGTAGAACGTCACTTCCGGAAAATCCGAGATAGTCCATTCATCCTCTTCCTCTTTACCGGCACCTTGCTTCTGGTTCTTCTCCGTCGCTTTGTCCGGCTCCAAGACTGACTCGCTCACTGAGAACTCAGCATACATCTTTGCGTTTCCGCTCACCATCGTCAGGTAGGTCGAACTGTTCACTTGGTCTCCTGCAAACACAGGTATCGAACCGATCACACCATCCACTGGAGACGTGATCGTGCAGTAACCGAGGTTCACACGTGCGCGGTTAGCGATAGCTTGACATTGAGCTACCGCAGCAGTCGCTTGAGCGTAGTTGTTCTGTGCATCATCCAACACATACTTGCTGACAATACCTTTCGAGTACAGGTTCTGACTGCTCTCGTACTCCAACTTAGCGCTGCTCTCTTTGGCTTTAGCTGCCAACAGATTAGCTTCCGCCGACTCCAACTCCAACTTGGCATCACGGTCGTCAATACGGAAAAGGACTTCGCCTTTCTTCACCTGCTGACCTTCGGTAATGAGTACTTCCATCAACTGTCCGCTGATCTGAGGGGTGATCGTCACATCCGAAGTACCTTTCAGCGTCGCGCTGAACTTGAGGGGCACGGAGATGTTACTTTTACTGATAGTAAGGGTCTGGTAGGACGTCTGTACCACTTTCGGCATGTCCGTTCCGCAAGCGACCATCATCATAGCCGCTGCCAGTAAATAGAAATGTTTGATGTTCATAAAATATATTTTATTATTGTTATTACGCAAAATCGGCTGCAAAGATACAATTTTTTTTGCATATATGCAAACAAAATCCTAAAAATATGCAAATTTTGCCAATTTCTGCTTTATTCTGCTTTTTTTCCTCTGTGCACTTTTCGCGCATCATTGCGCGAATCTTCTCTCCCCCCTTAGTGGAGCCGGAGGGGGCTTTTTCATTTTTCATTTCTGTCGCATATTTGCGGCAGTTTTCCCCCGCCTTGTTCCCTTTTTTCAGCTTTCCCACGCCTTGTTCCCTTTTTCCTCTTTCTTCTTTTACAGGCAAATAGTATTTGCCGCTCTTCTTTGTCCCTTGCGTCGGGATCTGATCCCGACAAAACACCCTCAAACCCACCTTCCTCCCCGAAAATCTCATTATTCTGACTTTTCCAAGCCCCAAAATTTGCATATATCAAAAATTTTGCGTACCTTTGCACCCGATTTCAGGACAACCTCTCATCCACTAACCCTCTCATCCACTAACCCACTTCAAGGGCTCTGCCCGACCCCGGAAGCAGAGCGGATCGAGACCGGAAAGGAGGCATCCTAGACCATGCTATTTATAAACACTTTATAATAACCACATATACAACAATTTACAACCAATGTCCAAACATCTAAAAACAAACATATTTTCGTTTTTAACAAGCACCATTTTCCAAGAGGTGCCTTCTCCTGCTGTTTCCAAGGTCCGAGCCCGTGGTGTGCGCTACTTGTACCCCATTGATGGCATCAATTATTACTGCGGAATGATGAACTCCCACAAGAAAGGTCAAAAATACCGCAAGCACATCATCGTCCGTCGTGTGCCGCGTTTTGGCGGTCTCCACCAGTTCTATACCTACCATTTCCCCAAGACTTGGTCTGCTGCCTGCATAGCTAACCGCGAACTCATCAAAACCGCCCAGAAACTCGCTCACGCCCTCGAACACGACTACTCTCCGGAAGGCATCGAATGGAGACTGCGTTTCTTCCATCATTATTTCCACGTCGTCAAAGGAGGCGCCAAACCGGAACCCGGTCTCAAACCCTATACCCGTTTCTATCAATACGTCTACGTCTCCATCTACCGCGACCTCAAATCCGCCGCCCAACAAGCCTCCGTCCAAGAAGTCTCCCTCGCCGAGCAACCCACCACATCCGAGTCCTCCCTCCCGACACCCGAGAACGTCTCCTTCGTGCCCATAGATCCCCGTCCCCTCCGTTCCCGCCGCACGTATCCCCTCAACGCCCTTTCCCTCTCATCCGCTCATCCACTAACCTTCTCGTCCTTTCCTCCTCTCCCTCAAAGAGAAGAATTTTATAAAATTTTAACGTAAAATTTGCGTATGTCATTTTTTTGTTGTAATTTTGCACCGCAAAATGAAAGGAAATAGCAATTATGCCAGAAGTTAGTCGTTTTTATGGAATCATCATTAAGATGTTCTTTAAGCCAAAAGAGCATGAACCAGCACATATCCATGCCCTTTATGAAGAATATATGGGCGTGTTCGACATCAATAATTTTGAGATGACAGAGGGAGATCTTCCTAACCGTGCTCAAAAGATGGTTCAAGAATGGCTAAACGAACATAAAGATGAACTACAGGAAATGTGGAAAACACAGAAAATATATAAACTTCCACCTTTGAGAGACTAATATGATACCACGAATTAAGTCATATCAACCCCTTGCGGATTTTCAACTGCTCGTATCGTTTGATGATGGGCGGAGGGTTCGTTATGATGTAGCTGATGACATCAAAACGCTACCTGCTTTTCATGACCTCAAGACGGAACATGGCTTATTTGAAAATGCCCAATTAGATGCAAGTCGTACCTGTATCTATTGGAATGACCAAATCGATTTACCAAGCGATGCCATTTATGAGTATGGTGTTGCGCTGTAAAAAATAAAACCGCTGAACTCAACAGCGTAAAAAATGAGAACTTATTGAAATAACATAAGGCGCAAGTGAGCACCTAAGATAAGCGTAATAAGCCAAAACTTGATTGTTTGAAAACTGGACACTTTCAACAATTGTAAATTCAAGTACGGTTTATGCACGCTCACGTATCAGCGTGAGTTTTCCGTGCGTAAATTTGAATTTACAAGGTAGTCCAGAACCTCAAACAATCAAATGAAGCGAACGAAAGCGCACGCTTTTACATTTGTATATTATTAAAATTCAATATCAACAATGAAGAAACTATTATTTATCTTATTATCAACCCTTTCGCTGACTGCCTTCGCACAGCAAAAGAAAGTAGCTGTGTACGTAATTGGTGATGATGCCGGTATTAATAAAGTACTTGGTAGTAAGTTGGTTACTGCTATCGCACGCAGCGAGGAGTATTCTGCCGTTGAACGCACTGCTGCATTTTTATCCGAACTAAGCAAAGAGCAAAACTACCAACGTACTGGAGCTGTTGAGGATGATGAAATTTCACGGTTAGGAAAACAATTTGGCGTTCAGTATGTTTGTGTAGCTACTGTTACAGAGGCATTCAATGAAAAATATCTTTCCGCGCGACTGATTGACGTAGAAAGCGCACAAGTAGAACGCTCTGCAAGTAGTAGCGGTGCCATTCAGTCTTTGGAAAGCCTTGTCAGTGCTGCTAACACTGTTTCTGATAACTTGCTTGCCAATTTAGGAACGGGAAAGCAATCCAATTCCAAAAAGGTGGCTGTGTATGTGATTAAAAACGAGTCAGGTAAAGATATTGGTAGGGTACTTGGTGATAAACTGGTTGCAGGTTTTACCAATAGCGGACGATACATAGCAATAGAACGTACCAATAGTTTCTTATCACAATTGAGCAAAGAGCAAAATTATCAACAATCCGGTGCAGTTGACGACAATGATTTGTCTCGTTTGGGTAAGCAATTTGGTGTACAATATGTTTGTGTGGCAGATGTGTCAGATGTATTTGGTGAAAAGTTTATTTCTGCACGCCTGATTGATGTAGAGACCGCAGAAGTTGTTAATAGTTATGATGCTGGTGGAGCATTGAATACGATGGAAGATTGCTTGCAACTAACCAATGAAATAGCTTCAAATTTATCAAAAGGTACATTTAAAGAGCAAGCGGAAGATGCTAAAATTAAAGAACAAAAGTTAGAGGAAGAAGAAGCACGTAGAAGAGTTGATGAAGAACAAAAGAAGTGGGTAGATTTAGGTCTTCCTAGTGGTACCATTTGGAAAGCAGAAAATGAAGAATGTGGACTTATTACATACACCCAGGCCTATAATTTCTATGAATATAATCTCCCCACATTAGGACAATGGGCTGAATTGAAAGATAATTGTCTTTGGGTATGGACTGGTGATGGCTATAAAGTCATAGGCAAAAATGATAATGTATTGTTTTTACCTGTTACAGGGTATCGAAATTGTAGTGGAGATGTAGGCAAAATAGACACATATGGTGGTTATTGGTCATCCAATCCTAATGGTAAAAAAGAAGCATGGAGGATGAGCTTCGAACCAAACGATATATGTTTTAGTTTCCCTTCACGTTGCTTCGGAGCAGCAATACGTCTCGTCAAATCTGCAAAGTAATGAAAAAATATTTATTATCCTACTCTCCGTTTTTCCCCTCTCCTTCTCCGCGCAAGACCTTCCAACGGATGAGGCAGAACGGGCAAAGATGGCACGGCAGTTGACGCGCTCTATTCCTATGGAGTTGGGAAAGATTGAGCGCGCAATGCCGCAAATAAACATGCTTATCAAGAAAGGCGAAAAAGTACAAGCGAAAGCCATGGTGGATGAGGCTTTGCAGAAAATTGCCAATATCGAAGAAGATCTGCAGAAATTAGCGCAGTTGGATGAGAATGCTGACGGCGATACCTTACTGCTGCGTTTTCAGTCTCCGGTAGATGGTGCTTTGTGTCTGTATTTAGTCGATGCAGAAAAAGCCCCCACCGCCTATTGCTTACTACCAAGCGAGACGGAAAAGAAAGGTTATCAGCCTGTTGCCGCGGACGAGAAATACACCTTTCTTGATTTCAAAGACCAAAGTGTGATAGTTAATACTTCTCGCGAACAGGAATTCAATACCTTGTATCTTCTCTTCTCTCCGAACTCCTTTGCTAAAGCACTTGATCGCAAAGGTGGCAAGAACAAAGATGGCGACTTGCTGCCTCGTAATTTGAGTTATTCAGACTTTCAAGCATGGCTCGTCAAAGCTCAGACCGCAGACGAACAGATGGTTGTCATCCGAGAGGTTATTGAGATTCGCAAAGCGAAATAATTAACTATAAAAGAAGGAAAAGCGTCCGAAAAAAAATCGGGCGCTATTTTGTCATGGGGCTTTAAATGCCTAGTACTATAGAAGAGATGCTGACCTCCAGAGAGGATTTGTTTCATTAAGGGAGATTACTGCTTGTCTTTTTTGAGGTCGTCGAGGAGTTGTTCCATATTGTCGAGACGATGCTCCATCTTGTCGAGGCGGTGCTCCATGTTTTTGAGGTGGTAAAGGATGTCATCGTTATTATCCTCCACCATCGCATCAACGAAGACAGAGTTGATGAACGACATTCCCAAAAGACCGAAGAGACCGAGCAGGACGCAGAAATAGAAACGCACAAAGACCCCGATGACGGGTGAGGTCTTCGCTGCTATAGTGTCCGGGATCTCATACCAGCCTTCTACCGTAAAGACCCGAAAAACGGAATAGATAGACCTGAGCGGTGTTTGGAAATACTCAGGGGCAATCTCCTTGAATAGTCCGCAGTTGATCATTCCGACGATGAAGATGATAAGCACGAAGCCAAAGAGAACGACTCCGGAATCTTTCAAAGCACGCTTGAGACCTGCGCCTATCTGGGCTATCTTCGGGAAGAAATGCAAGACGCGCAGGAAACGCAGAATACGCATCAGACGAAGGGTGAGCAAGATCGAGAAATCGATTGCCGAGACATCGACGAAAGGTGCGATAACAGAAGGCAAGGAGATGATGACGAGCAGACCATCCGCCCTATTCCAGTTGTCACCCCAATAACCCTTGACGCCAAAAGTGAGATGTTTGACGATCATCTCCATCACAAAAAGGAGCGTACAACAGATATCCACCGCATAGAGCGCCGGATATGTGTACCCGGTCTCTATGAGGTAAATGACCAAGGTGTTGATCAGAATGACACCTAAAATGATGTGGTCATTGAGGAAAAAACGACGGAGCAGGCTCATGGGGAGGTCAGATTTCAGAATTATTTAAGGAACGCATCTTTGAAGCCGAGGAAATAGAGGATACCGTCCAAACCGACCGTAGAGATCGCTTGACGAGCCGAAGCCTGCACCTTGGGTTTGGCATGAAAAGCGATACCGAGTCCTGCTATACCGAGCATGTTAAGATCGTTCGCTCCGTCACCGACAGCGATGACCTGCGCTAAGTCGATAAGCTCCACCTGCGCGATGAGTTGGAGAAGTTCTGCTTTGCGTTTGGCATCGACGACATCTCCGAGGTAGCGTCCGGTAAACTTACCGTCCTCGACTTCTAACTCATTGGCATAGACATAATCGACCCCGAAGCGTTGCTGCAGGTACTTACCGACGAACGTAAACCCGCCGGAGAGGATTGCTATCTTAAAGCCGCATTTCTTGAGAACAGAGAAGAGTCGGTCGGCACCTTCGGTGATAGGCAGATGGTCGATGATATCCTGCTGCACGGAGGCATCGAGACCTTTCAGAAGCGCAACGCGTCGCTTGAAAGACTCCTTGAAATCGATCTCACCGCGCATAGCAGAGAGGGTGATGGCTTTGACCTCGTCCCCGACCCCGGCACGCATAGCGAGTTCGTCAATGACCTCGGTCTGGATGAAAGTAGAGTCCATATCGACACAGATCAGACGTCGGTTGCGGCGGAACATATCGTCCCGCTGGAAGGAGATGTCAATACCCTCTTCGTGGGAGACGTCCATGAGTTCTTTCTGGAGCAGTTCACGATCCGGCAGGTCGCCACGAAGCGAGAACTCGATACAGGAATGTCTTTTCTCCACCGGCAGAGAGACGTTCGGTCGGTCGCTCAGACGGAGGATATTATCGATATTGAGGTGTCTTCCGGCGAAGAGCGCGGTGACACGTGCTATATGCCGCGCGTTGATCTCACGTGCGAGAAGGGTCACCACATATCGATCCTGCTCCTGACGTCCGACCCACGCCTGATAATCCTCTTCGGAGAGAGGGGTGAAGCGAACGATCATCTCCAGTTTGGAGCAACAGAAGAGCACCTCTTTGATCATGTCGCCGCTCTTGGTAGCATCCTCCACGCGGATGAGGATACTGAGGTTGAGCTGGTGATGGAGGTTAGACTGACCGATATCCTGCACGAAAGCGCCGTATTTACCGAGCACTTCCGTAACCGCCGAAGTGACACCCGGTTTATCAAAACCGATGATGTTGATTAAAATAAATTCACGTTGCATAATAGTATTGCCCTGACCATAAAGAGACACCCGTCGGATGTCTCTTTTAGGTCGTAGTTAAGCGTTATTAGCGAACTCGCTCGCAGTAAGAACCGTCGCGCGTGTCGATGCGGATGATCTCACCTTCGTTGATGAAGAGCGGAACGCGTACCTCAGCGCCTGTCTCCACGGTAGCGGGTTTGAGGGTGTTGGTAGCAGTATCACCCTTGAGACCCGGCTCGGTGTAGGTCACTTGGAGCTCTACCTTGGTCGGCAGCTCAGCGAAGAGCACGGTATCGGTAGAAGCATCGGAAACCACATCAACGGTCATTCCCTCTTTGAGGAAATCAACACCGGTGATGAGATCGTGAGCGATAGGTACCTGCTCAAAGGTCTCGTTATTCATGAAGATGAAGTCCTCACCCTCTTTGTAGAGGAACTGATAGGGACGGCGCTCAACGCGAACATCCTCCAGCTTCTCACCGATATTGAAGCGGCGCTCCAAAACGCGTCCGTCAACAACGTCTTTAAACTTCACACGCATGATCGTGTTGCCTTTACCCGGCTTAACATGCAAAAACTCGATTACGAAATACAAACGGCCGTCCATACGGATACATACGCCGTTCTTGATGTCTTGACTATTAATCATAAAATTTAAAATTAAAAATTCAAAATTATAACTTAAAAATTTGAACTAAAAAATCTCTTTTTTTCAAAAAACGCTGCAAAAGTACAAAAAAATTTGCATATATGCAAGAAAAATAGTAATTTTGCACTCAAATTTGATAAAATACCTATGGAAACAATACAAAATTTCTTCTCGGGGCTTGATATTTGGCAGATTATGTCGGCTTTTGTGTTCATGATCGCCATCATTGATCCTTTCGGAAATATCCCCATTACGATTAACATGGAGAAACGCGGAATTAAGATCAGCGCTTGGAGAGTTTGTTTAGCGAGTCTGATCATTCTGATGGCGTTTCTGTTCGCAGGAGAGTGGATCTTGAAGATCTTCGGTGTGAAGATTGAGTATTTCGCGATCGCTGGAGGATTTGTGATCTTCCTGATGGCGATGGAGATGGTGTTGGATATCACGATCTTCCAGAACGACAAGTTGGAAGGCGAGATCGGAAACGGTAGTGCTATTGTGCCGTTGGCTTTCCCGATGTACGCCGGTCCGGGTGCTTTTACCGCACTGGTGGCGCTGACGGCGGAGTACTCTGTGCCGAACCTGTGTATCTCGCTGATACTTTGTATCTTGGTGCTTTATTTCGTGCTCATCGGCACCAAATGGCTGACTAAATTCATGGGTCAAACCAGTTTGTATATCATCCGTAAGTTCTTCGGTATCATCGTGCTCGCGATCGCTTGCAAGCTGATGTTTGGAAACTTGGCTGCAGTATTTTAAACGTTAAATTGTTAAACTGTTAAATCATATATAATATGAAAAGCTTTTCAGAAATGACCATTGCGTTGGCATCGGATCACGCAGGTTATGCACTTAAAGAAAAGGTTCAGTTGTTCTTGGAGGACAATGGAGCCAAAGTAAAAGATTTTGGATGCTACTCGACGGAGAGTTGCGACTATCCCGATTTTGCTCACCCGTTGGCAGAAGCAGTGGAGAAAGGTGAGTACGAGTTCGGTGTAGTAATGTGCTCCACGGGTAATGGTATCACCATGACCGTAAACAAACATCAGGGTATCCGTGCTGCGCTTTGCTGGGAGCCGAAATTGGCAGAGCTCGCTCGCGCGCACAATAACGCTAATGTATTAGGTCTGCCGGCAAGTTTCATTACTGCCCCCATGGCGCTGGATATCGTTCGCAAGTTCTTCCAGACGGATTTTGAGGGTGAGCGTCATGAGCGCCGTATTAACAAGATCCCGTGTAAGTAACGCGTTACGCTGTTATGGAAGTTATGCACTGAGTCGTCTCGGCTCAGTGCTTTTCCGTACTTCTATCCCCGTTCATCATGCGCCGATATTCGTTTCTGTCGAGCCGGCGAACATCTGTCAGCTCCACTGCCCCGAGTGCCCGGTAGGGAGAGGGGGAGTTAAAAATGAAAAATTAAAAATTAAAAATGCAGAAGTCCCCAAACAGCCTTACATGTCCATGGAGGTGTTTAGACGGGTGTTGGCGGAAGTGAAGGAGACGGCTTTTGTGATTCAGTTTTATTTTCAGGGAGAACCACTGCTGAACACGAACCTGCCTCATATGATTCGCGAGGCGCAAGAGGCAGGACTCTATACGATCGTCAGCACGAATGCACAAGCGATGACGAAAGAGAGGGCGGAAGAATTGGTGTCTTCGGGACTTGACCGCATCATCATCTCGATGGACGGGTTGAAGGAAGAGACCTACAGTGCCTACCGCGTAGGAGGAGATATAGAGCGATGCAAGGCGGCTATTCGTTGGCTGAGAGAAGCAAAGGATCATTCGTCTTCCGGTGTACGAAGAACGCCGGTCATCGAACTCCAGTGTCTGAGACTGAAGAGCAACGAGCAGGAATGGACGCTTTTCAAACGCGAGTACAGGGCCTTGGGAGCAGACCGTTTGGTTTTCAAGACCGCACAACTCTATGACTACGAGAACGGACATCCGTTGATGCCTACCGAGGCGCGATACAGCCGTTATATCCAAGGCAAGGACGGGAAGTATCACCGCCGAGCAATGGGCAAAGGATGTTTTAGGGTGTGGAGCGGTGCGGTGATCACTACTGACGGAACGGTGCTGCCTTGCTGCTACGACAAAGGACACGAGTACACGTACGGAAATATCATGCAGACACCCCTTAGAGAACTTTTCTCCAATGAGAAAGCGACCGCGTTCCGCCGCGCAGCGATGGAGGAATTGCCGGATATTTGCAGGGAATGCGGGAAATAGCTTATCTCTCGAAGATGGACCGACATTGGACCGATGTTGGACCGAGAACGGACCGATGAAGACGAGGAAAATTAATAATTAAAAATTAAAAATTAAGAATTGAAGATTGAACAGTTTACATTTGGACCGTTTGGAACGAATACGTATGTTCTGGCGGATGAGGAGGGGAAAGTGCTCCTCATCGACCCGGCTTGTTTTTACGAGCAGGAGAGACAGGAGTTGTACCAAACGATCACCCGACTCCATCAACCGGATCAGCCTTTGACCATCGTAGCGACCCACGGTCATCTGGATCATCTCTGGGGTGCCAAATGGGCTACGGAAACATGGCACACACCGGTCCGGATGCACGAGGCGGATATACCCATGGCTCAAGCTATGCAGCAACAATACGATCTCTTCGGCTTAGGGCTCAAGGCAGAAAGATTTGAGATAGAAGAGTTCAGAAGTCAGGATTCAGAGTTCAGAGTTCAGAATTCAGAATTCAGATTTCAGATTATTCATACGCCGGGACATACGCAGGGATCGGTATGTCTGTATTTTCCGGAAGAGAGGAAGCTTTTCTCCGGCGACACACTCTTCCGTTGCGGCTACGGTCGCACCGACCTTCCGGGCGGTAACTATGGTCAGTTGATTAGCTCGTTGGAGCAACTGATGACCCTTCCTCCCGAGACCGAAGTCTTCCCCGGTCACGGTGAATCCACCACCATCGGTTACGAAAGAAGGTAAAATTGCAAAGTCGACTTTACAAGGAAACTATAAAAGTGAAAAAAGTTTCCTAAAAATTTGCACATCTCAAAAAAAAGCAGTACCTTTGTGCCCGCTTTCGTTAGGATAGAAATCCTCGAGGCTCACAAAGAACTACTTTTATGTCAGACGACCAGAGATGTAATATTATCAAGACTGCAGGCGAGTTATTCTTCCGCCTTGGTATTCGCAGTGTTTCCATTGACGATATTTGTCATGAATTAGGGATGTCCAAAAAGACATTCTACGTTTATTTTGCGTCAAAGGATGAACTGATTGAGCAGATGTTACAGTCTAATCTGAAGTACATGAGTACGAAGATGGAGGAGCTGCTGAAGTTGAATGATTTTCGGCAGATTGTGAAGCTGTTTATCAAACGGCAGACAGCAGAGAAAAACGACGTGCGCCGTGTACCTCAGTTGGTCTTTGACCTCAAGAAATACTACCCTCGTCAGTTTGCGGATTTTCAGGCAGAATGTTTTGAGATTCACAAGCGGTATTTGGCACAGTATATAGAGCAAGGTGTGGAGCAGGGTCTCGTGCGCGCGAACCTTAATATAGATTTAACGGCATTTATTTTTGCCCGTATCTATATCGATGCTATTCGCGACATAGAAGAGCTAGAGGCGCTTCATAACATGCACCAACTCGGACATACGGCGATGGACATTCTCGTTCGCGGAATTCTCTCCGAGGAAGGTTTGGCACTATATTTGATGGAAGAAAATAATAAATAAGATATATGAGAAAATTGATTTTAATGATTGCCGCGATACTCGCGATGAGTACAGCGGTACAAGCAGAAGACCATGTGATGGCAGCGACACACGGCTCCCAAATCTACAAAGACGGGGCGCCGAAAACATTGAGCTTATCTCTTAAAGAGGCGCAGGACTATGCGGTGAAGCAGAACCGCACGCTGAAGAATGCCTCCTTAGCAGTACAGGAAGCCTACGCAGCCCGTTGGCAGACCATCGCTTCGATGTTACCTCAGGTAGATGGTACGTATAGCTACAGTGATTATTTAGGATATAGCGCCACATTGGGTATGGGCGGAATGCCGATTGAGATTAACATGCCTAATGTAGGAGCTCTTGGCGTGACTGCATCTGTAGGTATTAACGGACAAGCGATCGTAGGCGTTCTGCTCAACAACGTAGCGATTGACATGAAAAAGATTGCTCTGGAGCAATCGGAAAGCGAACTTCGGAGCAGTATTCTGAGCAGCTATGTATCCGTTCTGGCGCTGCGTAGTATCTCTAATTTGCTGGATTCGAGTTTGAATAATATCGAGCATTTGGAGACCATTACCCGCAATGCGGTAGAGGCCGGAGCTGCGGAGCAGACCACAGCCGACCAGATCCATGTGCGCGTGAACACTCTCAAAAACTCCATCAACGTACAGAAACGAAATATCGAATTGGCGACCAACAGCCTCAAAGTGCTGTTAGACGTACCGGCTGAAACGGAGTTGACATTAACCGAGAGCATCGATGAAGTCCTTTCTCCGGAACGCGTGCTGACCCTTTTGGGTGAGAATTTCGCAGTGGAGAACAACCTCAACTACCAGCTTCTCGCCAAACAAGTGGAGCTCGCCAAACGAAATGTACACATGGCAAGTTGGGCATACGGACCGACCATCGGTGTAGGATATAACTACACGAACCAGCAGTACTACGGCGAAGGAGGAATGCGTATGACTCCGCCGAATGTAATACAAGTGAGCGTAAAAATGCCGCTCTGGTCATCCGGTAAACGTGCTGCAGGTGTGGTAGAGAAGAAGATCGCCTTGGAGGAGGCAAAAAACACCCTCTCTGAGACTACGGATAATTTAGAGATCCAGTATCGTCAGCTTTGTTTCAATCTCTCCAGTGCGTATGAGACCTATATCAACGAAAAAGAGAATATAGAGGTGACGCAACGTGTGTTCCATTCCACCACAGAGAAATTCAAATGGGGTGCCGCATCGAACTTGGAGTTGACCAACGCTTCGAACGATCTCATCAGCGCGCAATCGAC
>JAFXWI010000094.1 GCA_017542915.1 Paludibacteraceae bacterium | reverse complement strand
TCGGAACGGTTCGGCGTAATGTCCACCTCGATGATGGTATCGTCCTGCACATTATAATACTCACGTGCGGGCATACCCACGCGCGTATCGGCAGGCAGCACGATGATACCTGCATGGTCGGAACCCACACCGATCTCATCTTCCGCGCAGATCATACCAAAGGAATCTTCACCACGCAGTTTGCCTTTCTTGATAGTAAAGGACTGATCTCCGTCATAAAGAACGGTTCCGATAGTAGCCACAATGACTTTCTGTCCGGCAGCCACGTTCGGTGCTCCACAAACGATCGGCAGCGGTTCTCCCTCGCCGATATTCACTTTGGTGATATGCAAGTGGTCGGAATTAGGGTGGGGTTCACAACTCAACACTTCTCCCACTACAAGACCTTTCAGACCACCTTTGATGGTTTCTACGGTCTCCACTGTACCCACTTCCAAACCGATAGAAGTAAGAATTTTTGCTACTGTCTCAGCGTCATCTGTCAACGCAATGTAGCGTTTTAACCAATTGTACGAAATATTCATCTATTTGCGATTTTACGATTTACAATTTAGGATTTTATAAAATCGGCTACAAAGGTACAACTTTTTTTTGAAATACGCAAGCGCGCGTGCAAAATATTTTGCAATAATTAGGCAAAGAGGGGAGATAAGTGCTGATTTTTTTATAAAAAAATCTTCAAGGTCTTGTGTATATGAAATATTTTTAGTAATTTTGCAGCGTGAAGTAGTGTGTAAATGAAAAAACAATCATTTAACTAAATAAATTATAACACAATGAAAAAGCTTTTCTCTTTCATGGTAGCCGCTCTGATGAGCGTAGCCATGTGGGCAGGACCCAACGACCTGCTATGGGATTACACGGAGGCAGCTCCGAGTAGCAGTCCGGACAATGGGCTGTATTTCAACAACAAAGTGAATGATGCGGCAGGCACGAACAACGGTCTGAAGGGTATCAAGTTGAACAGCTCGGGTTATTGCTGCTTTACCAAGGCGGCTGTAGCCGGTAAACTGAAACTGAGTTTTGGTCCGCGTAGCGGTAGCAACGCTGCCGATGTGCAAGTATGGAACTGGAGCGGTGACGCGAGTGCGCAAACCAAAGGTGAAACGCAGTACGCTACCACCGGTCAGCAGACCGAGTACGGAACACAAGTTGTTGAGTTGACGGCAGAGCAGAACAATATCTACCTTTGCCGTGGTGTGAACACAGAGACTGTTCTGCAGAAGATTCAGTTTGTAGAGGATGTAGCGCGTACGTTTGTAGATTTCAAGATTGAGTTCCGCGAAAATCCGTTCAGCGTGTTGCTTCCGGAAGGCGGTGTGCTGCCACAAGGAGTAGAGGTAGCTGGAACAAGCTACAACGGCAATCAGCATGGCATCCATGGCGGTTACATCAACGTGCAGGTGGACGGTCCGGTGAAATTCACCATCGGTGCATGCCAATACAGCACTACGCCGATTAATATCAAGAAGAACGGAGAGGCATTCACCACGTTCAGCAACAATGCTGCTTGTGGCGAGACGACCGGTCAGTTCGACCAATATTTGACTTATACCTATACAGGCGATGCTGCGTTGCTGACCTTCGAGTTGTCCGGCAATACCTATATCCCATATTTCTTTGCAGAAGCAACGGATATCTTGCCGTGTGAGATTATCTTCAAGGATCAGAATGGTACAACGCTCTCTAAAGTAGAGACTTATGAAGGTGCTACGTTGGGCATGTTACCGGAAGCGAGTGTGCTGCCGGAGATAGCAGAAGGTTTTGCATTCCGTGGATGGTTCTATACCAGTGGTAAGAAAGCCGCTATTGGCGATCCGATCAATGGTAACACCACTATTCAGGCAAAAGTAACTCCTATTGAGGAGGCTATTGTTGGTTCCGTTCAGACTTATGATTTTGCATCGGCTATCTTCTATCCGGAGGATCACGAGACGGTAGAGGTGAACGGCGGAGCTTTCCATGACGGTACACACGGCTGGTATTTCGCAGCAGACGGCTCGATCCGCGTGCAGGTAGCAGGCAATGCAGTGGTAGTAGTGACGCTTTGCAAGTATTCGGAGAGCGGCGACGTTAAAGTGATGGCAGGTGAGCAAGAGCTGGCTTCCTATTCCGTAGTGAAGGAAGAGACTCCGGATGGCACAGAACTGACTGCTCAATACGCAGGTGAAGCAGGATGGTTGACCATCAACTGGACAGCTAAACAGTATATCCACAAAGTAGTGGTTTACAACGTGCTTGATTTCATGGAGAAAGATCCGGAGACCGGTTATTTCGTAGTGCCGGCAGGTGACGTAGCTTCGTTCCTCATGGCTCTGGTACAAGCCCAAGCGGGCGATAAGATCTTCTTGCCGAATGGCACATATGACCTTGGCGAGACCGTGCTGACGACAATTAGCAAGAACAATATCTCGATCATTGGTCAGTCGATGGAAGGCGTGATCATCAAGAATGCGCCGGATGCAGCCAAGGAGAGTATCGACAAAACCGCCACTATTAAGATCAATAAGAACGTATCGGGTACATACCTGCAAGATCTGACGCTGCAGAATGCATTGGATTACTACAAGAACGATAATGGTCGTGCAGTAGCTTTGTGGGATCAAGGTACGCAGACCGTTTGCAAGAACGTGAAGCTGTTGAGTTATCAGGATACGTATTACAGCAACCTGCAAGGAGCTGTGAAGTATTTCGAGGATTGCGAGATTCACGGAACGGTGGACTTCATCTGCGGTGACGGTAGCGTGTATTTCAAGAATAACCTGCTGTACTGCGAGAAGCGTAAAAAGAACGGTGGTGGTAGCGATGCGTTGACTGCCAACAACGGTATTGCCAGCGATGCGGGATACGTATTCGAGGGTTGTACGATTAAGAGTGAGTGTCCGGTTGTTTCGATGGGTCGTGCATGGAACAATACACCGAAATGCGCTTTCCTCAATTCTCTCGTGGATTATAGTGCCGGTGAATTCAGTTTTGAGAGCAGCGACATCCAACGCTGGACGAAGAAACTGATGAACCCGAACGCTTGGCCTGTCTTCGGTGAGTATAACACGCATTTGGCAGATGGCACCGTACTGACACCGGCAAGCAATGTGGTGACTTTCGTGGACGAGAAGAGTGGTAACGCTACCCAAGATATCGAGACCGTACTGAGTGCTGATCAGGCTGCTGTGTACACGATGGAAAGTACCTTAGGCGCATGGGCAAGTACCGCAGCCGAGGACGCTTTGCAGGCTGTGTGCGATCTGGAGAATATCGAGGACGATGGCATCTACCTCGTAGAGGCGCTTAACGGAAATGCAGAACTGATGCTTGGTTCGAAACTGAAAGGCGAAGTATTCCCTGAGGGTTCGGATATTACCGTTCGTAAGGCGAATGGTCGTGGTGGTTTCGGATTGCCTGCAGGCGAAGAACACCAAGGTGTGGAGAACACGGCTTCTGCCAGTAATGAGCAAGTGAAGAAGATGATCCGTGACGGTAAAGTAGTGATCGTACGTGACGGCAAAGAGTTTAATGTTCTTGGAACACAATTGTAAATTGTACATTGTAAATTGTACATTGATAAATGAACTGGTTAACAAATTTATTCTTTGGCACGGGCATAGCACATTCCATTTTTGTGCTTGCCCTTGCCATTGCTATCGGAATTTACTTGGGTGTAAAACTCAAGATTAAAGGTATTAGTTTGGGTATAACGTGGATCTTGTTCTGCGCGATTGCGTGCAGTCATTTTGGTATGACGCTTGATCCGCTGGTGGAATCGTTTGCCAAGGATATTGGTCTTATTCTGTTTGTCTATTCCATAGGCTTGCAGGTCGGACCGAGTTTCTTCTCATCCTTTGAGCACGGCGGTATGAAACTGAATCTGTTGGCTGCGAGCATTGTGCTTTTAGGCTGCGTAACGGCATATGTGATCCACGTGGTGAGCGGTGTGGACATCGCAACCATGACGGGTGTGCTCTTTGGTGCCGTAACGAACACGCCGGGTCTCGGAGCTGCACAACAGGCTTATCAGGACACGGTGGGTGTGTCTAATCCGGACATCGCATCTGGATATGCGATGGCGTACCCCTTAGGCGTGGTGGGTATCATCTTCTCGATGTTGCTTATCCGTTGGATCTTCCGCATCAAATTGGAGAAAGAGGAAGAGAAAGTACAGACCGAGAAAGGAGAAGATCAGCATATCAAGACGCTTGACATGCGACTGACCAACCCGCAAGTGGAAGGAATCCGCGTGCGTGACCTCAAACTGCTGACGCATGTCAACCTCGTGGTGACGCGTATCATGAACTCGGATGGCAATGAGTTTATGCCGGATGCTGACACCGTGCTCCATGTCGGTGACCGAGTGCGGTTTGTGGGAGACATGAAGAACGAACGTACCATCTTACTGCTTGGCGAAACGGAAGATGTGGCTTGGGAAGAAAAAGAGAAAGATGTGCATCTGGTGAACCGTCACATCTATGTGACCAGACGTAAGTACAACGGCAAACGTATCGGCGATCTGAAAGTGCGTGAGGCATTCCAGATCACTATCAGCCGTGTTCGTCGTGCCGGAGTGGAGCTGTTGGCTACTTCTGATCTGCGTTTGCAAATAGGTGACCGTCTGACCGTAGTGGGCGAAGCGGAAGCCGTAGAGCGTGTGGCACAGTCCTTTGGTAACTCGACCAAGAATCTGGATGCGCCGAACTTGGCATCGCTTTTCTTTGGTGTCATGCTGGGTGTGATATTGGGTTCATTGCCGCTGATGCTTCCGGGGCTGAGTCAGCCGTTCAAGTTCGGTTTGGCAGGTGGTTCGCTGATCGTGGCAATCTTAATGGGTGCTTTCGGACCTAAGTATCACATGGTGACTTATACCACTTCGTCTGCCAACCTTATGATCCGCGAGATCGGTATCTCGCTGTTCTTGGCTGCTGTCGGATTTGGAGCAGGTAAGAGTTTTATTCCGACCTTGTTGGGCGGAGGATACATGTGGATCGGCTATGGTGTATTGATCACGCTGTTGCCGTTGCTGATCATCGGCATCATCGGTCGCAAATGGATGAAGTTCGATTATTTCACGCTGATGGGACTGATAGCAGGCTCAACGACCGACCCGCCTGCATTGGCTTATGCTACCTCGCAGAGTTCGGCGAATGACCGTGCTGCCGTAGCGTACTCGACGGTCTATCCGTTGACGATGTTCCTGCGTGTGTTAACAGGACAGTTGATGATCCTTCTCTTTATTTGACATCGTTGAAAACGACCAATAAAGAAATATTGCGACTCGCTGTTCCGAGTATCTTGGCGAATGTAACTATCCCGTTGGTGGGAATAGTGGACACCGCGATTGTGGGACACCTGAGTGACGCAGCTGCCATAGGCGGAATAGCCATCGGCACAATGCTCTTTGATTTGCTGTACTGGAACTTCGGTTTCCTCAGAGTCGGAACCAGCGGTTTGACTGCACAAGCCTATGGAAAAGGGCAAAAGGACGATGTACGATGTACCAAGGTTCCTGAGGAGTGCGGAAAGATACTGAGGCAGAGCGTGACAATCGCCATGGTGGCAGCATTGGCTATCTGGGCGATACAATGGCTGTTTGTGACAGTTGTGTTGGCGCTTGTGCCTTGTTCGGACGAAGTGGCGTCGGTTGCACGTGAGTATTTCTATGTCCGTATATGGGCAGCTCCGGCAACCCTCTCGCTCTTCGCCCTCAAGGGATGGTTCATCGGCATGCAGGATACCCGTTCGCCCATGGCGGTGGATATCTTGGTAAACGTGGTGAATATGGCTGCCAGTTACTATCTGGCAGTCCATACTCCGCTCGGAGTAGTCGGGGTAGCATGGGGTACACTCATTGCGCAATATAGCGGACTGCTGTTAGCCGGAGTGATCGTGTTGAGCCACTATACAGGGCTGACCTTGTTCCGAGATTTGGACGCTTGGAGAGCGGCTATGCGTTGGACGGAGATCAAACGGATGATGGCGCTCAACGGCAATCTGTTTATCCGCTCGCTATGCTTTATGGTGATCTATGTCGGATTCACATCCATCGCAAGCCTGTACGGAGATACTGAATTAGCCGTGAGCAGTATTATCATGAAACTGTTTATGTTCTTCTCCTATTTCGTAGATGGTTTTGCCTATGCAGGCGAAGCGTTAGTTGGAAAAGCGTTTGGAGAGAACCTCTCCTCAGTCCTCCCCTCAAGGGAGGGAAATAAGTTGAAAGCTGTAGTGCGGACGCTCTTTAATTGGAGCATCGGCGTGGGCTTGGTTTTCACCGCCATATATGCCGTTTGGGGCGATGAATGTATGGCGTTGATGACGAATGATAGCGATGTGCTCTTAGCCGCCGAGCAGTATATGGGATGGTTGATAGCGATGCCTATTGTCAGTGCCTTGGCGTTTATGTGGGACGGAATCTATGTGGGCGCTACCGCAGGTATACCGATTCGCAATGCGATGATCTGGGCGGCAGTCGCTTTTGTGGGGCTGTATGCAGCCACATTTCCGTTCTGCGGCACGCAGGCTTTGTATATCGCCTATTTTGCCCATTTGGCGGCAAGGGTGATTTACCTTACAGGAAAATGGAAGACCGTTGAAAGTAGCGGTATTTGATCATATGGAGCAATGCACGGCGGAGGAAGTACAACGGATGATCCCTCTCGTCAGTACACAGCGACGCGAACAAGCGTTGCGGTACAAGCATGTGTTGGGGCAGTTTAGCTGCCTGAAGAGCTGGATGATGCTCCGTGAGATGAGTGGATTAGTGGGGGAGTGGAGCTATAATGAACACGGGAAACCGTATATACCCGACGGACCGTATTTCTCGATTAGTCATTGCAAGGAAGGAATAGCAGTGGCGATAGATGATGAGCCGGTGGGAATCGATATAGAGAGTATCCGTCGGGCAGATGAAGACCTTATAATACGCACGATGTGCGCGCGCGAGCAGGAAGAGATCCGCTCAGCGCAAGATCCGGCACGAGCGTTTACCCGTCTTTGGACCCAGAAAGAGGCACTGGTCAAAGCACAAGGAATAGGCATCGTGTCGTTTGAACAACTGAGAGATGTTAGAATTCAGAATTCAGAGTTCCGGATTCAGACCGTAGAGAATGAGAAATATATTTATAGTATAGCACATAAATAAACAACTATATGGAAAATTACATTGTTTCGGCGCGTAAGTACCGTCCGCAGACCTTTGAGTCGGTGGTGGGGCAACAGGCGTTGACACAGACGCTTCAGAACGCTATCCGTCAGAACCATCTGGCACATGCGTATCTGTTTTGTGGTCCGCGAGGGGTTGGCAAAACAACTTGTGCCCGTATCTTCGCAAAGACCATCAACTGTCTAAACCCGCAAAACGGGTACGATGCCTGCAACGAGTGTGAGTCGTGCAAAGCCTTCAACGAGCAACGGTCGTTCAATATTCATGAGTTAGATGCGGCGTCCAACAACTCGGTGGAGGACATCCGTTCGCTCATCGACCAAGTGCGTATTCCGCCGCAAATAGGTAAGTACTCCGTTTATATCATCGACGAGGTACATATGCTCTCTGCCGGTGCGTTCAATGCGCTGCTCAAGACATTGGAAGAGCCGCCTTCATATGCCATCTTCATTTTGGCTACGACCGAGAAGCACAAAGTGCTACCGACTATTCTGAGTCGTTGCCAAGTGTATGATTTCAACCGTATTACCGTGCCGGACACGATCGCTTATCTGCAATCTGTAGCGCAGAAAGAAGGGATCACCGTTAGCGAGGAGGCACTCAATGTGGTGGCTCAGAAAGCCGATGGCGGAATGCGTGACGCACTTTCTATCTTCGACCAGTTGGTCGCCTTCTGCGGCACAAATATTTCGTACGAGCAAACGATCTCGGTACTCAATGTGTTGAATGCGGATTATTACTTCTCGTTGGTGGACAATTCGCTTGCGCATAATGTAGCAGCATCGCTGATGTTGTTCAATGATGTGCTTAATCATGGTTTTGATGCCGGACATTTTGTAACGGGCTTTGCGCAACATCTTCGTGACGTATTGGTGAGCAAAGACCCGCAGACCTTGCCTTTGTTGGAAACCGGAGAGGCGATGAGACAGCGTTACGGAGAGCAAGCACAGCGGTGTCATCCCATTTGGCTTTTCCAAGCTTTGGATATCCTCAATACCTGTGACATCAATTACCGCACAGCGCGTAACAAACGTCTGACGGTGGAATTGGCGCTCGTTAAGTTGTGCCAATTAGGTGTGGCGCAGACCGTTCCAGCGGCTCAGCCGAGTGCAGCTCCGCAATCGAATGTTGCTCCACAGCAAGCGAAGCCGACGGTAGCTGCTCAGCCGACTCAGGCGGCTAAACCGACCGTAGCTGCTCAGCCGAGTCCGGCTCCGCAACCGGCGGCCCCGCAAGCTGCGCCTTCGATCCCCAAGATGCCGAGCATCAGTCTTGGACTTGGTATAAAGAAAGAAGCACCTTCAGTTGCTCCCCAAGCAACCGGTGCTCAGCCCCGGACCGAGGAGGATCAGAACCGCCCTTTTACAGTTGACCAACTCAGAGACGCGTGGGTTGGTCTGGCTGCTACTCACAAGGAGGAACCGCGTCTTAAAGAGTTGATAGAGAACTACACGCCGAAGTTGGTAGATCCCGTAACAGCAGAAATACAGATGCCTAATCCTTGGCAGATGACAGAGATGCGCAAAGCGCTGCCGGGACTAATGAGCCAATTGCGCCAAACGCTGCATAATAACCATCTGCAGCTACAGCTGGTTCAGGCGGAATTCAGCCAAGAGCAGATGGCTTTTACGGCGGAAGAGAAATATAAACTGATGGCAGAGCAGAACCCTGCTTTGGTACAACTCAAAGAGCGTTTGGATCTGCAGATAGACTAAACATGGCAGACTTGCTCAAATACTTGCCCACGACCCGTAAAGAAACGGATCTGAGAGGGTGGAATGAAGTGGACATCGTCTTCTTCACGGGTGACGCGTATATCGATCATCCGTCTTTTGGAGCCGCTGTCTTAGGGCGGGTATTAGAGGCAGCAGGATTCCGCGTAGCCATCGTACCTCAACCGGATTGGCATGGAGACTTCCGCGATTTCAAGAAGTTCGGTCGTCCGCGTCTGTATTTTGCGGTGTCAGCCGGTAGCATGGACTCGATGGTAAACCATTATACCGCAGCTCGCAGAAGACGTTCGGATGATGCCTATACGCCGGAAGGCAAACCCGGAGCAAGACCCGATTACTGCTCAATCACGTATTGCCAAATCCTCAAGCAGATCTATCCGGATGTGCCGGTGGTAATAGGTGGTATTGAGGCATCGATGCGACGGTTGACCCATTATGACTACTGGCAGGACAAACTGATGCCATCTATCTTGGTGGACAGCGGAGCAGACTTGTTAGTGTACGGCATGGGCGAGCAGGCGATGACGGAGATTGCTCAGAGAATTCAAAATAGAAAGAATGATTCTTTGCATTCCGTTCCGCAGACAGCATTCTTGACTTCCGATAAGACCGAGATACCCGATGGCGCTATTATGTTAGCGAGCCATGAAGAGGCGTTGCGGGACAAGCGCAAACATGCCGAGAACTTCCGTCTAATGGAGATCGAGTCCAACAAGATTCATCAGACGACGCTGGTACAACCGGTCGGCAAACAATGGGTGGTAGTCAATCCTTCTTATCCGCCTGTTACTACGGAGCAGTTGGATGCCATCTTTGATTTGCCTTACCAATATACGCCTCATCCCAAATACAAAGACAAGCATATCCCTGCCTATGAGATGATCAAATGGTCGGTGTGCATGCATAGAGGCTGTTTCGGTGGGTGCTCATTCTGTACGATCTCGGCTCACCAAGGCAAACAGATCGTAAGCCGGTCGAAGGAATCGATCTTGCGGCAGATAGAGCGTTTGAGCCAATTACCGGATTGGCATGGTGTCATCTCGGATCTCGGAGGACCATCGGCTAACATGTATATGATGCACGGCAAGGACATGAGCCTTTGTGAGAAATGTGCGCGTGCCAGTTGCCTGCAACCGAATATATGCAAGAATCTGAATCAGGATTTCGGTCCTGTGATCGATATCTACAAGACGGTGGATAAGTTGCCCTATGTCAAGCACGCCTTTGTGGGCTCCGGAATACGCTATGATCTGATGAGCGAGGAGTATGCGCGGCAACTGATCACACGTCATGTATCGGGAAGGCTGAAAGTGGCACCCGAGCATTGTTCGGATAGAGTGCTGAAGATGATGCGCAAGCCCGGTTGGAGCAATTATCTGCGCTTTAGAGAGTTGTTTATGCGTCTCAATAAGGAAGCAGGGCTCAACCAGCAACTGATCCCGTATTTCATCTCCTCTCACCCGGGATGTACGAAGCAGGACATGCAGCAGTTGGCGGACGAGACCAAACGGATGCACTACCGTCCGGAACAAGTGCAGGACTTCACGCCAACACCGATGACGCTATCCACCACGATGTTCTATACCGGCATCAATCCGTACACAGGCGAACCCGTTTATGTGGCACGAACGCCGGAAGAGAAGAAACAACAGAATCAGTATTTTTTCTGGTACAAAGATACCAAAACACCCTATAAACCCAAACCGTACAACAATAAACCCGTTAACCGACACTAATTATGGCAAAAAAATATCGTATAAACCCGGACACGCTGCAATTAGAGCGTATTGAGCACGGCTTCCGTTATTGGATTCGCCGTTCAGGAGGTTATATATTAGGAGGTGTATGCCTCGGTGTGATCTTTTTCTATACCTTTTTGTATTTCTTCCCGTCGCCCCGTGAGGCATCTTTGATGCAGTATAACCGCAACCTCACGGCGCAAATGGAAGTATTGGAGAAACAGGTGGACCAGATGCAGATTATCGTTTCAGACCTTTCGCAGAGGGACGACAATCTCTACCGTGCTATCTTAGGAGCAGAGCCGATTCCCATGAGCGCGCGTATGGGAGCCGCACAACAGGTGTCCTATTATGACTCCTTGGCACGAATGACCAATACGCAACTGGCATCCGATATCCAGCGTAAGGTAGATATCTTGGAGAAAGAGCTGTATGTTCAGACGCGCTCTTATGAAGAGATCTTGGAGTTGGCGAAAAACCAAGAGGTGCGCATGGAGAATATCCCGGCTATTCAGCCTGTGCTGAACAAAGACCTCAAACGAATGGCCTCGGGTTACGGTTGGCGTGTCGATCCGGTCTATCATATCCGCCGTTTCCATGAAGGAATGGACTTCTCCGCTCCTGTCGGCACTGATATCTATGCAACGGGTAACGGAGTCGTGACTTTTGCCGGTTGGAAACAAGGTTACGGCGAGACCATTGAGATAGATCATGGTTTCGGCTATGCTACGCGCTATGCCCATTGCCACAAGATCTTTGCGAGAGTGGGGAAGAAGGTCAAACGAGGCGATGTCATCGCTCTGGTGGGTAATACCGGTAAATCAACAGGTCCGCATGTCCATTACGAGGTACATTATAACGGCAAGCCTATTGACCCGCGTAATTTCTATTTCTACGATCTGAGTCCGGAAGACTACGACAAGATGGTTCAACTATCCTCCAATATGGGTAAGATGATGGACTAAACAAGACCGATGATAGACAAAAAGAAAATCGCCGTTCGGCGATTTTTTCTTTTTATCCCAAACGGGATATATGTTCCAATTCCTTTTCGTTAAGAATCTTAATCCTTCTGCCGTTAATTTCAATCAGCCCTTCTTGTGCAAACTGACTAAGGGTGCGAATGGCGTTGCTGGTGGTCATATTACTCATATTAGCAAGGTCTTCGCGAGGAAGCAACATCGCTAAGGTCGTACCATCATTCTCATATCCGTAGTTCTTGAGAAGCAGCAGGAGGCTCTCTGCCAAACGCCCACGAATATGTTTCTGAGTGAGGTTAACGGTCTGAATCTCCGCAATCGCTAAGTCCTTTGCCATGGTCTGCATCACTTGGTAGCAGAACGTTCCGTTGGATCGAAGCAGATGAATGAATGCCTCTCTTGGTAAGCGGTACGCCACGCTGTCCTCGAACGCATTGGCACTTGAATTATAGGGTTCTCCTGCTATGCAGGCACGGTAGCCAAAGATGTCATGGGGCTTGAGCAAACGAATGATCTGTTGGCGCTGACCTATTCCTTCTTTGTAAATACGCACCTTGCCGCGCAATAGGAGCCAAGCGCATATGGATTCGTCTCCGGCATGGTGAATGATTTCATTTTTGGCGAATCGTACTACTTTGGCGTGTTCTAAGACATACGCACGCTCTTCCTCTGTAAACGAGGCCCATATGGGACTTGCATCCCTTATGGGGAGAAGTGATTCATTTTCTGTTAGTTTCATTGGCTATATTTTGTTTTTATTGGATTTCTTTGAGTGCTCGTTTGAGTTCGTCGTCAAATCGTAACTGGTACGCCGCTTGTCCTTTCTGATAGTAATAGCGCAGTACGATATCGGCTCCAAGCATCTGTTTGACTTCCTCTTTGTTGCGGAGGATCGCCTCTCTGAAATCGGCTTTGAGAACCGGTTCCAAGGCTTCGAGTTTCGTTATGGTAGCCGAGTCTATATCTTCGTGTTTGGCCATTTTGAGCATGTCGTCGAAGAATTTGCTGGTCTCCGTCTCGTATTTATAGCCACGGGTCTCTAACCAGTTGCAGAAATCATCGATCTCGGCATCGCTCAGCTCGAACGACTTAGGATCAGCTATGCTGTCGTGCAAACGGTGATAGCGGGTAGCGTAGTCAAAGAAATGATTATTGATATACAGCGAGTAGCAAACATCCACTTTGGCGGAGTCGTCCATGACGATGTCCGGCAGAATACCTCCTGCGGTGTCTTTCTTGAGCTCGTGCCCTTTCTGCCGCTCGCTATAATCGATGGCTTGAATACAACGACCGGAAGGCAGATAGTACTTGCTGGTCGTCACTTTTATATGTCCTCCGTACGCTACCGGACGAACATTCTGCACAAGACCTTTTCCGAAAGTACGCTGACCGATGAGTTTGGCTCTTCCAAGGTCTTGCAGAGCACCGGAGACGATCTCGCTTGCCGAAGCAGAGTTCTTATCCACCAACACTACCAAAGGCAGGTCTTTGTAACGCGGGTTATTGCGGGTCTTGTATGTACGGTTGCTATTCGCCACTTTGCCTCGGGTCTCCACGATGGTCATGTCGCGATCTACAAAGAGGTTCACTATCTGAATCGCCTCATCCACGATGCCGCCTCCATTACCGCGCAGGTCAATAATAAGTTTGCGTGCGCCTTGGTTGTAATACAACTCGTCCAGCGCGTTGGTGAACGCTTGTGCCGAGCCTTCCGTGAACTCTCCAAAAGCGATGTAACCCACCGGTTCGGACAGAGAATCTGCCTTATAGACGGTGTAATAACTCACCGGATCCAGATGAATATCCTCACGAACGATGGACACTTTGAAGGGCTTCTCAACTCCTTCACGTTCCAACTCCAACACCACAGTAGTACCCGGCACACCACGAAGATTATTGCTCACCTCGCTGACGGTCAGTCCTTTCGTCGTCTTACCGTCAATAGATATAATACGATCACCCGCCTGCACGCCCGCGCGTTGAGCCGGCTTGCCTTCATACGGGTTCACGGCATACGTCCAAAGGCTGTCTTTCGACGGTTTCTTGCTTGCCTTGACTCCCGGACGCGGACGTTGCTGAATAATACTGCCTATACCACCGTACTTACCGGTAGTCATCATACGCAGATCCTTGTCTTTCTTCTTGGGATAATAGATAGTGTAAGGATCTATCTTACGCAGCATCGCGTTGATGGCTGTCTCTGTCAGATCCTCGTAGTTGAGGGTATCGACATAGTTCACATCCACCTGACGCAACACATCGGTGAAGATATTGACGCACTCATCCGCACGGGTAGTGGCTTGTCTGTCCTGTGCTATGACAGATGACAGCGGACACAGAGCCAAAGACAACAGACCTATTAGAACGATTCGTTTCATCTTAATGTGTTGGGAACAAATTCACTAACATCCTTTCCGTAAGCGTACAAATCACGCACGAGGGTAGAGGAGATGTGTGCGTACTCCGGACGGGTATAAAGGATCACGGTCTCGATGCCGCCTATTTGCTTGTTCGCCTCTGCCATGTTGCGCTCGTACTCAAAATCGCCGATGCAACGCATTCCGCGAAGGATGAACTGTGCTTCTTGCTCTTTCGCAAAATCAACGGTCAGACAATCATAAATAGCCACTTTGACACGCGGCTCGTCTGCAAAGATCTTACGGATTGCTTCCTCACGCTCACGAATAGGGAAAGTCTCTTTCTTGGTACTATTACGACCGATACCTATAATAATCTCATCAAATAACTCCAGACCACGCTTCACGATATCATAGTGGCCGACGGTAAAAGGATCAAACGATCCCGGGAAAATAGCTCTTTTCATTGTATTATCTTTCTCTTTTTAATTACACATTTCTTTTGCTTTCCGGTAGTTGATCTCCGGGAAGCGGTACATCTCATATAGTTTCTCGCGCAGGAATGCCTCGTCTTTATTCGGGATGTCAATCATCGCGAGCCTGCTCTCAATGTACTTATCAAATTCCGTGCCACGCTCAAAAAGCTCGTAGCCCAAATGAATATGACGGTCGATGAGGTCACATATATGCTGCAACTGATCGTGGTTCGATTGCTCGCGGTACTCAGGGTGCTCCGCCAACATCGCATCTATCTCGGGATTGATACTCGGCGTCAGACGATAGACCACACGTCCTTTGTAACCGTTGATACCTGTTTTCATCGAGATGACATCATCCCGTTTGGACTTGCGCCACTTGGGATTGTCACGTTTCAGCTGCATCTCTGCTGCCTTGAGGTAGTCGCAAGGATCGAACTCATACGAAATACTGACCGGACAGATATTGAGCGCTTTGATGTTCTCATAAAGGTCTCCTTCTCCCATGGTCAGCATATGCAGCACGCTCGCTTGCGTCAGATCATTACTGTCCTTGGCACGCCCTTCTCGTTGTGCAAGCCAAATCGACTTACCTTGGTCACGCAGATGACGGATATACGCAGATAACTCTTGGGAGTTCTCCAACTGTGCATGTGCGCCAACGCCGCGTTTGACTGCAAAACAACGGTTGAAACGCATAAAATGTTCTATCCACGGTTTGGCAAAGAGATTATTGCCAACTCCCATGAACGGGCGGATGAAATAACGGGTACGCAACAGATAAGAGAGCCAAGCCGCATCCATGACGATGTCACGATGGTTCGTGATAAAGAACGCGCCATGTTGGATGTCTTTCTCTATCACTTTCTTGTCGCCAAGGAACTCCAATTTGAGACTTTTCGCACGTTTCCATGCAAGCAGCTGAAGGAGCGGAAACAGAATGAGAAAATCCGTTACGGGCAACAGTCCTCCCACACGATATGCGCGTATATCTTTAAAATCATTTTCCATATATCCAAATCAATTATCCGCACTCATATACTTCTCCAGCGCATCCTTGCTCGCTTCGCGATAAGCGACCATCAGTCCGCCTGTGCCAAGGAGTGTGCCGCCGAAATAACGCACTACGACTACCAAGATATTATCCAAATTACGGGCATCGATAGAGCGGAGTATAGGAGCTCCGGCAGTTCCGTGAGGCTCGCCGTCGTCTTTGGTTCGCCATAAATTGGCGCCCAGACGGTAAGCATAGCATACATGACGTGCGTCATGGTATTTCTTCTTATACCATGCAATACGTGTTTTCGCTTGCTCCTCATCCCTTATGGGCTCTGCAAAAGCAAGGAACTTGCTTCCACGGTCTTTATAGATACCTTCTGCTACCACCTTGTTAACAGTTTAACTCTTTAACGTTCACGTAGTGAACCATTTTAACTATTTAACGTTAAGCTTAAGCTTAACCCGTATATCCTCCGGTATAGCGTTCTTATGAACGAGAACATCATTCGTCTTGTATTTCATAAACGCCTCGCTGATGTACCATATACCCTTGTAGTCCGACTTAATCGTTCCCCATGAGTTCTTCACCATGTAATACCGTTTGCCGTTCTGATCCTTGGCGGTTCCGAAGATCTGCATTCCATGGTCATCCGTGGTCTCCCAGTTGTCGTAAGCCTGTTGACGCATCTCCTGCGTGATCTCTTTCTCCGGCAGAGGTTTCTTGGTCAGCTCTTCTTTCTGCTGGTCTTTGGTCATTCCGACCCATTTTGCCATGTCGCTACCCGTCAGATCTGCTCCTTTGTCATCATCGGGAATGACACCAATTCCTTTGCGGGTAAAACCAACTTCGCTCACATCGGCGCCCCAAGCAAGCGTATAACCGGTATTGAGGGCATTGTCAATAACACGCATCAGCTCGTCAATAGGCAGGTTGTACATCTGATCCATGCGCCAGTTGTCCGGCACTTCAAGTGCAAAAGTCTGATAGAAAGGATGATGCGTATAGCTGGTCAGCGATACATAATCATCTGCGTCCAAACCCAGCTCTTCTACGAAACTCTGCGGAGTGTACATCTCGCCTTCATACTTGAACTCCTTCGGACATCTGCCTAAATACGTGTTATAAATAGCCTGCAAACCCTCACGCCAAACCGGAGTCAGTTTCTTGAGTCCCGAAAGCGCATTCAGATAACCCGAAGCCACCTTGTCCAACTCCGCATGTACCGGCAGAGTATCCGCAGGGCTTGAACCATAACGGATTCCCGGCATCGCTTCTTGCGGCACAAGACCGTAGTGCTTCATACAGTAGATCACGTCATAAGCGCTACCACCTGGCGCAAACTTCACATCATTATACATCCGTACGCAGTACGTAGCACGATCCATCATCGTCTTATTGACTACGAACATCTCTGCGAAGTCCACTTCTTTGCCCTTCGTACGGAGCACTTCGGACTCCAGGAAACCAAGCGTAGAGAATGCCCAGCAAGTACTGCTGCGATGTTGGTCCTTAACCGGCGTGATAGCTACGCTGTCGATCGTCGTAAAACGGAAGCCGTCCGCGGTGTCCGGCTTCATCGCATTCGTATCTTTCTGCGCCTCTAAGGCTTTCTGTTGCTCTGCGATGACGGCGGAGTCGGGTTGAAGCGCCGTGAGGGTGGTGTCTGCGGACACTACGGTTGCTTCACTCACCACAATTGTGGTGTCTTGCTGTGCCCATATGGACAATGGACAAAGGACTAAGGACAATAGATATAGAGTGATTTTGCTATTCATATAAATATGATTTGATGATTATTTTTGATAAAACGTGATGGTGATGGGACCACCTTCTATCACAAACTGAAATACCATTGTTTTATTAGAGAGGCTGTAGGTGCCGGAAAGCACATACCCGCTGTGGATGTTACCGCCCCAGTCGCCTGTGACGTTGGTGAGCGTGATATATACGTGCGAGCCATCGGTGGTATAGGTGCCTTTAGCTGTCGCACCGGCTACATTAGAAGTGAGGTAGCACTCGTTATCAACGAAAGAAATATCGACAGTAATACCGATTTCAAGGTTTCCTTGCCATTTGGTACCGTCTAATTCAGTCTTACTGTTTTTCTTGTTGCAACCTACCCAGAGGCAGGACATGAGGGCCAACGCGGCCATGAAGAATACTTTTGCTTTCATAATTGTATGCATTTTATTATTATTATCTTTATTCAGGGAATTCCATCAGATACGCTTTAATGAAAGCATCAATATCTCCGTCCATAACGGCATTCACATTCGAAGTCTGGTAGTTCGTACGATGGTCTTTCACACGACGGTCATCGAAGACATACGAACGGATCTGTGAACCCCATTCGATCTTTTTCTTGCCTGCCTCCACTTTCGCTTGCGCTTGACGCCTTTTCTCCAACTCCAACTCATAGAGCTGTGACCGCAAGTGACGCAAAGCGTTCTCACGGTTCTTAGGCTGATCACGTGTCTCCGTATTCTCAATAACGATCTCGTCGGGTTGATTCGTCAGCGGGTTGACGAACTTATAGTGCAAACGAACGCCGGACTCCACTTTGTTGACGTTCTGACCACCGGCTCCGGACGAACGGAAGGTGTCCCAACTCAGTCCTGCCGGATTCACTTCTACCTCGATAGTATCATCAATAAGTGGCACTACAAAAACCGAAGCAAAAGAAGTCATTCGTTTGCCTTGCGCGTTATAAGGAGAGACACGCACGAGACGATGAACGCCGTTCTCGGACTTCAGGTAACCATATGCCATGTCACCCTCGATATTGAAGGTAACTGTCTTGATTCCTGCCTCATCGCCTTCCTGCAAGTTCGCAATCGTCACTTTGTAATCATGCTTCTCGCAATACCTCTGGTACATGCGCATGAGCTGTTCAGCCCAGTCCTGTGCTTCTGTTCCACCGGCTCCGGCAACGATCTTCAAAACCGCAGGCATCTGATCTTCCTCATGCGAAAGCATATTCTTCATCTCCAAATCCTCCACGGCAGAGAGTGCATGTGCATAAGCAGCATCCACTTCCTCTTCCGTCACCAGCTCCTCTTTGTAATAATCAAAACTCAGAGACAACTCTTCCACAGCAGCCCGAACACTTTCGTAACCTTCAATCCATCGTTTGATGCCCTTTACCTTACGCATCTGTGCCTCTGCTGCTTTCGCATCATCCCAGAAACCGGGAGCCTGTGTGTGCAGTTCTTCTTCCTCCAACTGAATACGTTTCTCGTCTATCTGCAAGTACGCTTTTAACTTATCCGCACGCAGCTGTACATCTTTCAATTGTTCAATAGTTATCATATGTCTGTAATTTACCGAATAATAAGTTTATTTTTGACCCCTAAAATAAAAGTTTTTGACCCCTAAAATAAAAGTCTGTAATTAGCCAAATTAAAATAGCGTGCAAAGGTACAACTTTTTTTTGACATATGCAAATAAAATGAATTAAAAATTCAAAATTCTTCTTTTCTCTCC
>JAFXWI010000093.1 GCA_017542915.1 Paludibacteraceae bacterium | reverse complement strand
TTCGGCGTACTGCCTCCTGTATCGATCCTGACTCCGGAGCAGACCAAGTACTACTTCCTCTCCGGCTTCACCGCTAAGTTGGCAGGAACCGAGCGCGGTATCACCGAGCCGACTCCGACCTTCTCTGCTTGCTTCGGACAGGCATTCTTGGAGCTCCACCCGACCAAATACGCTGAGGAGCTCGTTAAGAAAATGGAGAAATCCGGTGCGAAAGCATACCTCGTTAACACCGGTTGGAACGGAACAGGCAAACGTATCTCGATCCGCGATACCCGTGGTATCATCGACGCTATCCTCGGTGGCGACATCCTGACTGCTCCGACGAAGAAGATCCCGTACTTCAACTTCGAGGTACCGACCGCTCTGCCGGGCGTAGATCCTGCAATCCTCGATCCGCGTGATACCTATGCTGACGCAGCTCAGTGGGAAGTTAAGGCAAAAGACCTCGCAGCTCGCTTCATTAAGAACTTCGACAAATATACGTCGAACGAAGCAGGCAAGGCACTCGTTGCAGCAGGTCCGCAACTCTAATGAATGCCGCCAATATTGGCGGACAGAAATAAATCAGGCGCCCGAAAGGACGCCTGATTTATTATTTCTCCAGCTCCATATCCGCTCGTAGGTTAGAGGAACGGATGACATTCTGCCGGACAAGAACCATCATCTGGCACACCACGGCAGGTAGAAAGACTTTGAAATTCGGATAGAACGTAGCATAGTGCTCATCCGAAATCTGCATCGCATAATAGATGAGGAGAACATAGTACAGACCTGCAATCAAGGCGGTGAAAGTCGCTATAAGGACACGCCAGCGGCTACTGAAGAAACAGAGCAGACAAGCGATGCTGCCCCATAACATCACTTTGTCGCAATAATACAAGCCCTTCACAGACATCCTTGCCCAAGGATGCGAAAGACCGGTATCCAACTCCGTCTGCATCACCACAAACTCCTCCTGATTCATATCAAAACTACGAATATAGAGGATGCCTTTATCATCTTCAAAATTGAACACAGCGGCATCGAGCAACCATGTAGAAACGAGTATTGCCACTACCATGTATGCCCATCTACGATACATCGCCATCTTCAGAAATCTTTGCGAATCTTGTTCCATTATTCTGTCTTTTTTACAAAAATCGAGTGCAAAAGTACTGCTTTTTTTTGAAATAAGCAAAAAAATACGAATTTTTCTTGTATATGTCAATTATTTTTTGTACCTTTGCGCACTTTTTGTGTGTCGTGCGCAGGTATGTATGCTGCGCGTACACGAAAAACATGCATATAAAATATTATTAACAAATATCAAAAAACTATTATGCAAAACAAAGGACTTGTTAGATTAATGGCAGCGTGCCTTGCGTTGGTATGCGCCTTCTACCTGTCGTTCTCCTTGGTGACTAACCACTATGACAAAGCCGCCAAAGAGTACGCAGCCGGTGATGCAGTAAAAGAGTATCAGTACTTGGATTCTATTGCTGCTAAGAAAGTTTGGTTCGGTTACACGCTCAAAGAGTGCCGCGAGAAAGAGATCAACCTCGGTTTGGACTTGAAGGGTGGTATGAACGTGACGATGGAAGTGTCGGTTCCGGATATTCTGGACGCACTGAGCGGTCACAATGAGACCCCGAACTACAAAGAGGCTTTGGCTCTCGCAAAACAAAAACAAAAAGCAAGCGGAGCAGATTTCGTTACCCTCTTCATTGAGTCTTACAAAGAAGTGGATCCCAACGGTCAGTTGGCTTCTATCTTCTCTACCTTCGAGCTCAAGGACAAAGTGACGCTGAACTCGACCAATGCAGAGGTAGAGAAAGTGATCCGCGAGGAGGTTGACGGTGCTATTCAGAACTCGTTCAACGTGCTCCGTACGCGTATTGACCGTTTCGGTGTTGTTCAGCCGAACATCCAGAAGTTGGCTCAGCCGGGTCGTATCCTGATTGAGCTGCCGGGTATCAAAGAGCCGGAACGTGTTCGTAAACTCCTCCAAGGATCTGCTAACCTTGAGTTCTGGGAGACCTATGAGGCTTCTGAGCTTCTCCCGATGCTCGCACAGATCAACCGTGAGTTCGCTGCTTCCGCTCCTGAGGCAGAAGAGGCAAAAGTAGAGGAAGTGAAAGCAGAAGAGGCTCCGAAAGCAGAAGGCGATGAACTCGCTGAGTTATTAGGCGACTCGACCGCAACTGCTGAGGCTGATCAAGCTGCACAGATAGCTGAGTACAAGAAGAACAACCCGCTCTTCGCTGTCCTCAACCCGTCTATCAACCAAGCCGGTCAGGCTTATCGTGGCCCGGTAGTAGGTACCGTTCACTATGTAGATACCGCTAAAGTAAACGCTATGCTCAACTCGCAGATCGCCAAAGCTGTTCTGCCGCGTGACGCACGTTTCTATTGGACTGTAAAAGCTATCGATGAGGCCAACGCATACTATCAGCTCGTAGCCCTCAAGGCTCAGCGTGACGGTCGCGCTTCGCTTGAAGGTGATGTGATCACCGACGCTCGCGCAGACTTCTCGCAGATCAGCGCATATGCAAACGTGTCGATGTCCATGAACGCTGAGGGTGCTAAGACTTGGCAGCGTCTGACCAAAGATAACATCGGCAAATCGGTAGCTATCGTGCTTGACGGTTATGTATATTCGTTCCCGACCGTACAAAACGAGATAGCCGGCGGTAACAGCCAGATCACCGGTAACTTCACCGTAGAAGAGGCAAAAGACTTGGCAAACACCTTGAAGTCCGGTAAGATGCCGGCTCCGGCTCGTATCATCGAGGAGAGCGTGGTAGGTCCGTCTCTGGGTCGTGAGGCTATTCAGTCGGGTCTCTGGTCATTCGTTCT
>JAFXWI010000092.1 GCA_017542915.1 Paludibacteraceae bacterium | reverse complement strand
TGGCACTCTTTTTTTGCCTCGATGTATGTAGCGGCAGTATATGGTTGTGGCCATGGGGTGACTTGTCTGTCATGGAGCAGAATATTCTGCACGCCATCCGTCTGCCGAAGGCCATCACCGCCATCTTAGCCGGTGCCGCTTTGTCCGTCTCGGGTCTGATCATGCAGACGCTATTTCGAAATCCGCTTGCAGGACCTTATACCTTAGGTGTATCGAGTGGTGCTAGCCTCGGTGTCGCTTTCCTGACAATGTGTTCCGCTTCACTGGTGCTGATGCTGCCTATCGCCGCATGTATCGGTGCGACGCTGGTGTTGCTATTGGTTTTGGCGGTCAGCAGACGCGTGACAAGTAATGTGAGTCTGTTGATCGTGGGAATGATGTTCGGAAGCATAGCAGGCGCTTTGGTGAGTCTGCTGCAGAACTTCGCGAACCCTGATGCCTTAAAGTTGTTTATCGTGTGGACCTTAGGTTCGCTCAGTAGCGTCGGCTGGAGCGATATGCTACTGATGGTGCCGATCCTGCTGGTCGGTGCGCTGTTTGTTCTCTTGGCATTGAAACCGCTGAACGGTTTGCTCTTAGGCGAAGAATATGCCAAAGGTTTAGGCATCAACGTGTCGCGTACGCGCTTGTTCATCGTCTTAGCGACAGGACTCTTGGCCGGAGGTGTAACGGCTTTCTGTGGTCCGATAGCGTTTATCGGCGTAGCGGTTCCCCATATCGCACGAGGGATCTTTAAGACATCGAACCATAGGGTTACTATTCCTGCCTGCGTGCTGATAGGTGCGTGCTTGCTGCTGGTTTGCGATGTGCTGTGTTCGCTCTTTATCTACCCGCTGCCGATTAGTACGGTAAGTGCGTTGTTTGGAGCACCAATTATTATCTGGATTATATTAAAACATAAATAAAAATGTCTGTACATGTACAAAATAGCCGAATGACGACAGCTAAGTTGCGTCAGATGAAGGCGAACGGCGAGAAGATCGCCATGTTAACGAGTTATGATTTTACGCTGGCAAGTCTGGTCGATGAAGCAGGAATTGATATCCTGCTGGTAGGCGACAGTGCCAGCAATGTAGTATGCGGTAATAATTACACGCTGCCGATCACGGTAGATGAGATGATTTTCCTGACCAAGGGGGTTGTTCGTGCAGCGCAGCACTCTTTAGTAGTATGCGATATGCCGTTTGGCAGCTATCAGGTAAGCGAAGAGGAAGCGGTACGCAATGCGATCAAGATCCTCAAAGAGAGCGGTTGTGATGCAGTCAAGTTGGAAGGCGGCGAAGAGATTCTGCCGTCTATCCGCCATATGATCCAAGCGGGTGTGCCTGTGATGGGACATCTGGGTCTGACGCCGCAGAGCGTGAATCAGTTCGGCGGCTACGGCTTGCGTGCCAAAGAGGAAGCGGAGGCAGAGAAACTGCTGCACGATGCCAAGCTGTTGGACGAGGCAGGCTGTTTCTCCATCGTACTGGAGAAAATACCGGCGGCGTTAGCGGAGCGCGTCACCAAAGCCGTCAGTTGTCCGGTCATCGGTATCGGAGCCGGCAATAAATGCGACGGACAAGTGCTGGTACTGCACGACATGCTCGGTCTGAACCAAGGCTTCAAGCCGAAGTTCCTGCGCCATTTCGCCCAATTAGCGGGGACAGTAAAGGAGGCAGTAGGCGAATATATCGATGCGGTCAAGGACAGCACTTTCCCGAATGCAGAGGAGAGTTATTAAAAAAAGAGGCAAACGCCTCTTTTTTTTATGGGATCAGGGATTGAATCTTTTCGGCGATCTCATCCATGTATTTGTTTCCGGTTTCCGGATTGATCGGCAGAGCGCCGAAATCAATCGTCACAAAGGGGTTCAGACTGTTGCTCGTCACGAGCTTGAGGTCCTTACGACCCGGACGAACCTCCATGATCTCCGAGAACTTCAGCACAACGCCTTGCGCATAGAGCAAACCGAGTTCAGCGTTAGCCAGCACGCTACGGCCAAGGAGGATATCATGTTGGAACCAGACATCATAGACACCGCCGAAGAGTTCTTGTATCTGCTCTTGGGCTTTCTTATTAAGCTCCGGTGCTTCGCGTCTCCACTGATCGCGTTGCTGCTCACGCTGAGCGGCAGCCTCACGCACGTGCTCCTCGTTCGCACTCACATACTCATCGATGCTTTCGAGATACACTTTCGCACGCGCACGCAGGCCAAAGAGCATCAGCAAGTCTGCTAAAATCACTACGCCCGGATAAGCCACCGTACCGTAGTACTCACCCATGATAAAAGGCACGGGGATGTACGCCAGTGCGAGCGCAAAACTAATGTAAAGCAAGATACGGCATTTGTTGTGGGCATGGTGGATCGCATGGATCGTCTGCTCACGCGTAGCCTCACGAACGACCTTCAATCGATCGCGTGCATCGAACCAGTGCCAAACCAAAAAGAGGGACACCAACATCAAGCCGACCAATACAAAAATCAGGGAATAGAGTAAAAATTCTTCCAGTGTCATAGCATCGAATTTTAAAGGTTAAACGACGTAGTTTTTCAATTATGCTGCAAAGTTACAACATTTTTTTGAATTATGCAAATAAAAAATGTTATTTTTTACGTTTTTTACGAAATATACAAAAAATAGGTGCACCGAAGCGCACCTATTTACTAAATCAAGCGGTTTGATTATTGAATTTCGAACGTAGCCTCGTAGTTCGAGCCGTCGAATTTCACGTTGTTACCACCAGCCCAAGCACCGTTGTAGATCACTTTGTACTCGAAGTCCTCCGGATACTCACCGGTCCAACTCCACTTGCCTGTACCTGCATCATAAGTCATCTCACGGTCAGAATCAGCCCAGCTCTTCTCAGCGAAATTACCGGTGAAGATACAGTGGTCACCATCGGTATATTCACGGTTAGCAACCGTTACATAGAATGTACCGGTACCAGCAGGAACAACCTCGTGTTGACCCTTCTCCAACAGTTTGATAGAGAGTTGACCGATAGCCATCTTCTCAGAAACGAAGGTAACCAATACTTTGTCACCAGCTTTCGGATCGTCGATGAGCTCCGGATTAGCATACCACTGAGCACCGTCGTCAACGCCGGTCTCGTTGATGTTACATCCGTTACCACCCCAGATACCTTCGAACTCGAATACGCCGTCACCCTTAGCGGTCATCTCGTACCAAGCCCAGTCTTCGTTGTTGAAGTTACTCTTAACCCAAGCGGTCTCAAGTTTCTTAGCTTCAATAACAGGACTTGCAGCCCAGTTCTTAACCCAGATGTAGATAACACCGTTATCAGCAACGTGGATCAGTTTCGGTTGACCTTGGTTCTCATACTCGAACTCACCGGTACCGGCAAGGATCTTGGTGTTCTCAACGCTCTCGTCGAGGTCGCCCGGATCATTCGGATCGTAGTTCTTACCCCATTGGTAGCTCCAACCGAGCTCTACAGCCTCGTCAGACGGACGAGCGATAGCCTTGATCTGAAGGTCATCAAAGAACGGAATGGTTACGGAATACCAGTTGTCAGCACCCTGAACCGGAGTCAGCAGCGACTGATCGTCTTTCTCATTCCAACCTGCAGGAGTACTGTTACCTACGATGTAGCAGCCACACGGGCAAACCTCAGCGTAGATAGCGATCGTCGTGCTACCTGCACCCGGAGCGTCGATAGCCGGGCACTCAGTAGTTACTTCCTCTTCGGTACCCGGAGTTGCAGGAACCGGTTCCGGTTTTTTCTCACAACTAATCATTGTCAGAGCTGCAAACGAAAGAGCAGCGAAAAACAATTTGTTGAATTTCATAATGTTTAATAAATTAAGTTAATTAATAATGTTAATTGGTATAAAGTCACTTTCGTGAAATTATTCGATTAATTATCGGTTTCATAACCCGGGTTCTGGGTCCACATACCACCCGAGGTCTCGATCATCTTACGCGGGATCGGGAACCAGTCGCAGTGGTTATCAGCCGCTTTCTTCTTGAATTGCCATTCGCCCTGAGAATACTTGTTGAAGCGGATAAGGTCACGACGGCGAACCATCTCCCATGCGAACTCACGGCCACGCTCATCGAGCAGTTCGTCGAGGTCGAGGGCCGAATAAGCCGGCATGTTCACACGGGTACGGATCTTCTGGAAGTCCGGATCAGCGAGCAGGGTGTTTGCATAACTGTCGCCCAGACGATAAGCAGCCTCGTAAGCCATGTAGAGCACGTCCGCATAACGCATCAACACGAAATCGTTGTCGCAGTATTTGTTCACGCCGTTCTTCGCTACCTCGTACTTGAGCAGACGAGCACCGTCATTATGGGTTGCCTCGGTCAGCGAGGTCACGCGTGCGCTCATACAAGCTTTGAGGTTACCCTTATCGGTCATGACGAGGGTATCCATGCTCGTTTCATCTTTGTAAACCGGGCCAAGGAACCAACCCCAACCGTCGCAGCCGTGGGTACCCTTGAGGCTATCGCAAGGACCGCGGAGGTCTTTGCCGTACTCATACTTAGCCAAGAAGTCCGTCGGAGCGCAGAAGCCGTTCCACGGTTTCTCCTTCAGGCCCCAGCACTGCTGGTGGCAGTAGTTGAGGGTCAGCATGGTGATACGCAGTTTATTGGAGAGTTTGCCGGCTACGTCGCGGTAGTCGAACGAAGCGTTACCGTCCTCTACGATGACGAAGATGTTCTCACGCGAGTTCTCGTTGTTGATCTTGAAGTTAGCGAAGAAATCATCCTCGATGGTGTACGAACCGCTGTCGATCACTTTCTTACAAGCGTCCAGCGCTTTCTGATAGAAATCATTCTCGGTGCTGATACCTTCGATGCCGCAGTTCTCCGGCGTTACGCCGAAGGAAAGCGCGTTCAGATAGAGACGAGCGAGCAGTGCGTAAGCAAAGCCTTGTGAGCAACGTCCGTAGTTCTCAGCGCGGTTCTCATCGGTGATCTTAGGCAGATTATCAGCCTCAGCCTCGAGGGTTGTCACGAGTTTGTTCCATACGACCCATGTATCAGCCTGCGGAACGCGGTCAGCAGAATAGTCCTCCTGATACGGGATACGTCCGAAAGCGTCGAAGAGGGTGTAGTAGTAATAGCAGCGGAGCACCTTGAGCTCACCCGTGAAGCGGGCATAGACAGCGGGATCCATGGAGTTCTGGATACCGGCGAGCTGGCTCAGGATCTTGTTACAGAGCACGGCTCCGGCGTTGGAGTACTGCCATACGAACTCGAAAGACTGGTCGTTAGCTGTCCATGAATGGTCGTTGAAGCCTTTCCAGTAGCCATCATCGTTCCAGTCGTTACCCGGAATACGAACGGGGTTAACGCACTCGTCGGAAGAGATCGTGTTGATGCCCCAGTATCCCCAGTGGTCGTGGAGCCATTTTACTTCCGAATAAGCTTGCCCGACTACTTTAGCCACGTTCTGTTCGTTGGCCAGCAGTTCTTCAGCCGTAGGTTGGCCGTAAACCTCCTCGTCGAGCATGTGACAACCGCTTGCCAAGATAGCAACTGCGGTTAATACAAGTATTAATGACTTTTTCATAATTGTTATCTTCATTTAAGTTTGTATTAAAGGGTGAGGTTAAGACCAACCAGCACATTGGTAACCGAAGGATAGAATCCGGAGTTATCGATACCGGCAGCATCCACACTCATCGTGTTGACCTCAGGATCGATACCCGAATACTTGGTGATGGTGAATACGTTCTCGGCCGTACCGTAGAGACGGCAAGACTGGATGTATTTGTTGTCTTTGAAATGCCAGGTATAACCGACGGTGATGTTATCCAACTTGAGGTACGAACCGTCCTCGAGGTAGTAGTCGGAGAAGACACCCTGACGATAAGCAGCGGTACCGTTAGCCAAGCCCTCTACGTCTTTCATGAAGACGTTCAGACCTTGCGATTTCTGCGGACCGTACGCCCAACGTTTTACGTTCAGCACGTCGTTGCCGACAACGCCACGGAAGAAGAGCGAGATATCGAGCGATTTCCAGCGGATGGTGTTGTTCCAGCCGTAGGTCATGATAGGCTGTGCGTTACCGATCTTCTGGAGTTTGTTCTTTCCGTTCTCGTCTTTCTCGTAGATGAGGTTACCCTTGTCGGAGATACCGATGCAGTGGTAGCCGTAGAAAGTACCGATGGACTCTCCCTCGACGATCTTCTGGGTATTCACACCCATCAAACCGTTCTCACCTACACCACCGACGAGTTTCTCGCTGTATTGGAGTTCATACTCATGACCTTCCCACATTACGGTACCGGAGAGTTTCTTGATCTTGTTGTTGTTGAACGCCATGGTCCAAGTAGAGGTCCACTCCCAGTCTTTTGTGCGAACGGGAACACCGGTCAACGCGAGCTCAAGACCCTTCGAAACGACCTCACCGCAGTTAGCGGTCATCGAACCGAACAAGAACGGAGGCGTCGGAACATCGTAGTCCCAGAGCAGGTCTTTCGTGTCACGATAGTAGAGATCCAAGCTACCGCCGAGGCGTTGGTCAAGGAACATGAAGTCGATACCTACGTTGTACTCATATTTCTTCTCCCAGCGCAGATCCGGGTTTGCGTTACGGCTAACGCCGTAGGTAGCGATCCATGCGCCGTTATACCAGAACGTACCGCCTTGCGAGAGCAACTGCTTGGAGAGCAGGTTACCACCGGCGTTGTTACCCGTGATACCGAAACCGGCACGGAGCTTAAGGTCATTACACCAGTCCTGCCCCTTCATGAAGTTCTCCCCCGAGATACGCCAACCGGCGCTGACAGCAGGGAACCATCCCCATTTATGGTTGTCACCGAAACGGCTCGAACCCTCAGCACGGAGAGAAACGGAGAGCAGGTAACGCTCGTCGTAGTTATAGTTGATACGACCGAAAGCGGAAGCCAGTGTGTTGCTATTGCGATAGGTAGCAACGGTCAGTTTGGATTTGTCGGTCAGACCGTCACCCAAGGAATAGTACTTGTAGTTATCCGTCGGGAAGCCCGAGTTGGTGATATCGCTGATACCGTCGTAGAGCTCGTGCTGATACGAGAAACCGGCAAGAGCGGTCAGGTTATGACCATTCCAGGAACCTACGTAGTCGATCGTTCCTTCGTACAACTGTTTGAACGAGTTGTGGCTCTCGCGGTGTGCCATACCGGCAGACTCTTTGTCATGATATTTCTGCGAGTTGTACCACATGCTGGCGTTGTCGCCTTCTTCCAAAGCAGCCAATACGTTGACTTTCAAACCCTCAACCGGCTTGATATTCACGGTAGCCTTAACCGAACCACGGAAGTAGTTACCATATGCGTTCGACTCTTTGAGGTTCGTAGCCTCGATCGGGTTCGCTTGACCCGAACCGTTCGGCTCGAAATAGCCCGATTCATTGTTCTTATCATAGATAGGATACGTCGGGTTGAGGGTAGCTGCTTGCTTGAAGTCACCGCAGTCGTAGTTGTTCTTGTAGTGCATGTACGAGAAGTCGTATTGCAGTTGGAGCCAACCTTGCAATGCTTTTTGGTCCGCAGCAAACTTAGCGATGATCTCGTTACGATCGGTGTTGAGCGCGAGACCTTCTGCATACTTGTAGTTCACGGAACCGCGGTAGCTGAAGTTCTTTGCTACACCCGAGAGAGCAACGTTATGATTGGTGATCACAGCTGCCGGCTTCATAGCTGCCTGCATCCAGTTGGTGTTGTAGCTCTCACCGTTCGGGTCGGTGTAGATAACCGGTTTGATCTTACCGCCCGAGAGGGTCTCGAGGTTACGATACTGCTCGGGAGTAGCAAAACCGGTGTTGGTGCGCGGAGCGGAAACGGATACATATCCGCTGTACTCTACGTTCAGCTTCGGAGCGTCGCCGCCGTCGGCTGCACCACGCTTGGTCGTGATCAGGATGACACCGTTGTTACCACGGGTACCGTAGATGGCAGCTGCCGAACCGTCCTTGAGGACGTCCATCGAAGCGATGTCTTCCGGCGCTACGTTGTCGATATTATCCGTCGGGATACCATCGACGATGTACAACGGTTTGTTAGCCGAACCGCTCAGGGTCGAGAAACCACGGATCTGAATGTTGTAACCGGTAGAAGTCGGGTCAGAGGTCGTACGGCTGATGTTCAGACCGGCAACTTTACCTTGGATCAAACCGACAGCATTCGGTTTTGCACCGGCGTTAAAGTCCTCTGCTTTCACGGAAGCAACGGAACCGGTGATCTCTTTCTTTTTCTGCGATCCGTAACCGATAGCTACGACTTCTTGCAGCACATGTGTGTCCTCGACGAGGCGAATGACCATGCCTTTCTTAGCAGGAGCATTCTGGGTCTGGAAGCCCATGTAACTGATCTGCAGCTCGGCACCTTCCGGAACGTTAAGTTCGAAGTTACCGTCGAAATCTGTAATCACACCATTGGTAGTACCGACCTGAAGGATGCTGGCGCCGATAGCCGGATCGCCCGACGGCTCCAAAACGGTACCCGTAATCTGCGCCTGCATGGCTACGCTGAACAGCAGCGCGATGGCCATCAGACTGAGGGAAAGTGTTTTGTTTTTCATAATGATTATTAGTTATTTTGTGTTTTTGTTTATAGTCTTCTAGTGTTCTAGTGTACTAGTGTTCTAGTTCTCTAGTTATTCCTTCTCCTTAATGGCGAAGACAGCTGCTGCACCGCAGATCAGGAGGCATCCTGCTACAACGAGCATACCGGCTTGTACGTGCGCGCATATATATTTAAGGAATAAACCACCGCAGAGGGCTGCCACGATCTGCGGAACGCAGATGGTGCAGTTGAACAGACCGAGGTAGTATCCCATGTTTCCTCCCTTGATGGCGTTGGTGACGATCGTGAACGGCAGCGCCAACATTGCAGCCCAAGCGGCACCGATGAGGGCGTAGCTGAGCCAGAGGACGTATTGGTCATGAACGAAATGACGGAGATGAAGCCGATCGCACCTACGATGAGCGAGATCGCATAAGCGCCCTTGTTGCCGCACCAATGCTCGAGTTTCGGCAGAAACGCCGCCCAGAGGAGGGAACCTACGGCTTGCACGCAGAACACCACGCCTACCCAGTTGCCGGCGATCTGGAATGCCTCCTCGGCCGCATTGGCCTTGATCTCATCCCAACCGAAGCAGTTGGCGGCGATAGCGCCGTTCGAATAGGTCCACATATACATGAACGCTGCCCAGCAGAAGAACTGCACGAG
>JAFXWI010000091.1 GCA_017542915.1 Paludibacteraceae bacterium | reverse complement strand
TCGCGGATATATCCGCTGTTGTCAAACGCATTCTCGATATTTCCGTCTTTCCAAGGCGTATGCGGCAGGTCGTACAGACCCGAACCGGTCTCCAGATAGGGGTTGTTCTTCTTGCTCAAACCGCCGTAGATACCCGAGAAACTGATCACACCGCGCAGCTTCAGTTTGTTGATACCCGGGATGCGGTTCATGATCCAGCCCTTGAAATAATACGTCAACTGAATACCCACGTACTGGTCCATGATGAACTCCATCGGTTTCATCTGGTTGAAGCCGCGCAGGGAGAGGAAGATGCTCGTTGAGGTATTCGGGATATAGAGTTTGGTAAACGGCGCTTTCTGCCAGATCATACCACTATATACACGCGTGTCGAGGTGTCCGAACGCCGAGAACCAGAATCGTTTCTCAAAGAGGAACTCGGTCTTGTTATAGAAGAATCCGTTGCCGCCGTTATGACGGTCGTCCAGATAGCCGATATAATGGGTCAGACGCAGGATAGGCGCATCTTTCTCCATACCAAACGCACTGGCTTTGCCCATACGGTCGAGGTACGGACGAACGCCCGGCGAGTATTGCAGCTCTACCATTCCTTCGTAGTTGCGGTACTGACCGATATTCGAGAAACCCTTCGTCCATGTGGAGTCGGAGTTCATGGTGTACTGCACTCGGTCATAACGGAGCGAACCTGCCGCTTCGTTATTCGTGAAATCGAAAGACGTGCGGAGATAGAGGTTGTTATTCCATTCTTTCATATACTCCATCTTCGCGCGGAAGACATATTGGTAGAATCCCATGACGGGTTTGCTGGTCGGGATAGAGTTGAGTATATGATCCCGCTCGATCATGTCCAAGGACTGACCCGGCTCCTCTACGTCGTATTGGGCTGTCCATCTCAGATGGTGACGCAGACCGTCGTACGGATGTTTCTTATGCTTGTCGAAGGTATAGAAGAGCGTAGCCTCGTATTTGGGACGCAGGTCTTTCGTTCCGAAAGCGAAGTACGTTCGGAAATACACATTCGGATGCAGATCCGCTGTACTCATTCCGCCAAAACGCAGACGTACACCCTCTAACATGTTCCAGCTCGCGAAGCTGAAGATAGGTCCGATGTCGAACTTACTGTCGTGCATGTACTTCGCCTTCGTCGTCGGGATATACTCGGTCATGATCGCGTTAGCGGTCAGCGCCAGACTGTTGAACTTAGGTGTGTTGGTGAACTCGTTGACCAGATCGACCACCGAACTCTCGTACCAGCTCAGCGGCTCCGGACGAAGCGCATCCCATTTGCGCGAACCGATACGCACGGCGGAGGAGTCGTTGTTCTCGGTCGTAGTAAGACTCGAGAAAGTCTCCTTGGCAATAGGTGTCTCCAGATCCCAGCCTGTGTAGATCTTCGTCTGACGGGCTAACATACCTCGTTTCTGGTTGATGAGGTAGAACTTGGCGTAGGTCGATATACGATCCGGTGCCCAAAGACCGTTCTCCAACTGCTTGTAACTTGCCTCCAAGGAGTAGTTGCTCACGAAGTTGAGGTTGATATCCGGCGGGATGTTTATGGCGTATTTCTTGAGACGATAGGTCGAGTCATTGACGACATAGAGGTGACCCGTGAAGCCGTAACTCTCTGAGTTCACCGGCACGAACGCAAGGTCGATACACGGATAGCCGTCCACCATGATCGTGTCCATGATGTAGTATTGATAGAACGTCACCGCGATGGTCGAAGACAGCGGCGAGACGAAGCGGTTGAACAGCAGGTTCATGCTGTTATCGTTGATCTCCACCTCTTTGAAGATAGCGTCCGTCGCTTGTTTGAACGTACCCGACGCAAGGATGTCCTCGATACCGAAGATACGTTTCTTTTGCAGCACTTTCTTCTCACGGTGCGGCTTGCGTTGGTAGTACTCCTCGCCGATATGCTCACGGATACTAACCGTCACGTTCGGGTACACACCCGTGGAGTCGATGTATTTCTCCACGAAGGCGAAGTTCTTCCAGAATCCCTTCTTGAAGTTCATCTTGATATTATCCAGCGCAAACGACATACGGCTGTACGTCTTCGCGGTGTACTGCTCGGAAGTGGTCACGCAGTGTTTGTCTTTGTTGGCAATGACGTTCTTGATCAGCTCCACAGCAGGGTTACCTTTGCGTTTGTAGTCACGTTTGCTATTCTTAGGCGTCACCACGATGTCCTGCAATCCATAGACATCCGGATGCATCTTGATCTTCACGTCCTTACGGTTCTGACCGGGACGTAAGGTTACCATCTCCGTCTTGTAACCCAACATCTGGAAGTTCAGACGGGTATAACCTGCCGTGTTGCTCAGCGAGAAATTACCGTCTAAATCGGATGAAGTACCGATGTCCGAAGGGATCATTCCTCGGTTCTCTGTCGATTGCAGGAAGTAAATCTGTACGAATGGAAGGGTCTCTCCCGTGTCGCCGTCCACTACCGTTCCGGATATACCCGTCCGCGATGAGTTCTGTCCCATCGCCATCATTGCCATACCTAATAGGGCAAGTACTATGTATAATTTTCTTTTCAACGTTAAACTATAAACTTTAAACTATCAACTATCAACTATCAACTTTCCACTCATCCACTCATCCACTCATCCTTTCACCTCTGTTGTCTAAGGCTCTCTTCGTGTATCATCTCCCAGATGTTGAGCATAAACTGCTCGCTGAGAGGGAGACCGTTCATTCTTAATTTTTCATTTTTCATTTTTAATTCCTTCACGATCTGCTGGTATCTCTCCGGCTGAAGAGGAGCTATGCCGTGTTCTTTTTTCCATTCTCCTATTCGCTTGCTCACGTCCATACGGGCTGCGATGGAGTCCCAAATCTGCTCGTCCAACTCGTCTATCTCCGCCCGCAACCAGTTCAGTTCGAGATCTCCTGAATTTGAAATTAGAAATTTGAAATTGGAAATTTTCTCCGGCGTGATCTGTTGCTTCCGGTCGGAGAGTGCCTGTTCGGGACAGCAGTGTACCTCTACCATCGCGCCGTCCAGCGCCAAGGTCTCTATCTTCTCCATCAACTCCGGCACCTTGGCTGCCTTGCCGCTCATGTGACTCGGGTCTAAGAGCATCGGGATGTCCGGTCGTGCGTTGCGAACCGTGTGCGCCATAGACCAACAGGGACGGTGGTTACATCCTCTGTGTACCGCTATCACCGGCACGCCGGTCTTCTCTAACCGCTCGATATTACCGATCCACAGTGCCGCATCCGCGTTAACGGGGTTCTTGATGAGGATGCCTTTTAGGGTATTTTGAATGTTTAATTGGGTATTTTTATTTTGCTGTTCAGCAATGCTGTCAGCCAGCGTTTGTACCACAATCGGTGTAGCAGACGACCTCGCTCCTATCCACAGGTAGTCGATCCCTGCCTGCAACGCCGCTTCCACATGCTCCCGTGTCGCTACTTCCGTTGCTACCGGCACACCGAACTGCGTCTTCACCTCCTGCAACCAACTCAACGCCTCGACCCCTGCTCCTTGAAACGTGTACGGACTCGTGCGCGGCTTCCACACGCCCGCGCGAAAAATAAAAGGCATCTCACCGCATGCCGCTTGTATCCGGCGTGCGGTCTCTAATACCTGTTCGCGACTCTCCGCCGCACAAGGACCTAATATGTATAGTCGTTGGTCGATAGTCGTTAGTCGAAAGTCAAAAGTCGAAAGTCAAAAGCAATTAGTCTGTACTCTGAGGTCACACCTGGTAGCGGTCTATTAGTCCATCATCTGCATCCGGAAGAACATATCTTCGGGAACGAAGTTATCTACGATTCGTTTGCCGGTCGCAGGATCAATCGGGTAAGGAAAATCCGAATCCGTAACCTGTACATCTACGTACCCAACGCCTACGCGATAGTCAATATGACGCGTGTAGTAAACCACCTCTCCGGTTTGGAGCGTGTCGTGACCGAAAGTGCTCATCGGCAACGCTACCTGATAGGCGTCGTTGTAACCTTTGTTGTACTCACGGGAAATGGTCCAACTGCCGTAGTTATAGACATGAGAGTCCAAGGTGGGCACCTTAAAACGATAGTAGAACTGCAAAGTCTCTTGGTCGAAATTCCAATCTTTTTGCAGTACCGTCAGATCCAGCGTCTGGATGTTCAGTTTCTGCACCGGATCTTTGTCATTACATCCCGTCAGACATCCCGCGCACAGCGCAATCAGTCCTATAAATAGATATTTTTTCATAATCACATTTCTTATTAATACAAAATATCGTGCAAAGGTACAACAAAAATTGCATATATGCAAATTTTCGGGTATTTTTCGTTCAATATAATGAAATTTTTAATTCTTTTCTTGCATATATGCAAAAAAAAGCGTACCTTTGTGCCCTGATTTGTGAAAAATAATTCTTTATGATAAAAAAATATCTCTTTGCGCTGGTATTGGCGTTTAGTTTGAATGCCTTCGCGCAAGTTCAGAAACAGGCTTATCTGGATTACATCGATCGATGGAAAGGTACTGCTATTCAGCAGCAGGCGGATTATGGTATCCCCGCTTCTATCACCATGGCTCAGGCGCTCTTGGAGTCCGCTGCCGGAAAGAGCGAGTTAGCAGTCAATGCCAAGAACCATTTCGGAATCAAGTGTACGAGCGAATGGTTTGGCGGCGTCTATTACTATGACGATGACAGCAAAGGGGAGTGTTTCCGTCAGTACTACGATGCAGCCGAGAGTTTCAAGGATCACTCGGAGTTCCTCAAACGTCCGCGGTACTCGACCTGTTTTGAGATTGCGATAGAGGACTATGAGGGCTGGGCCTACAGACTGCGTCAGTGCGGCTATGCGACCGACCCGCTGTATGCCTCTAAGCTCATCAAGCTCATCGAGGACTATCGTCTGGACACCTTAGCAGTCGGTGTGAAGCCGATCGTGCCTGCGGCTGTGGTAGCCGGAGGTGCAGCTGATGGGGCAGCAGAGGTTACCGAAGAGGCAGAGACTCCGAAACCCGCTAAGCGTCCGCTCAAAGCATCGGTGGTGCGTAAGTCGGAGCCGATCATGGTCATTAACAATGATCCCGAACCGCCGTATGTAGAGCCGCTGACGGCGAAGCAGGAGAAGGATAGTTTTCTGCTGATGCACCCAAAAAAGAAATGCAATGGTGTGAGTTACGTCACCGCCAAAGAAGGCGATACGTATGCCAATGTGGCGTTCCGTCTGTACGTGCGTGAGCGTGATCTGCGTGAGTACAACGACGCCCTCGGACGTGAGTTACAGAAAGGTGACCGTATCTATCTCTCTCCCAAGAAAACCACCGGCTCTGAGCCTTTCGTGTGGTCGCATACCGGACAGTCCGTTTGGCAGCTGAGCCAAGAGAACGGCGTGCAGTTGGAGTCCATACAGAAACTCAACGAGCTGGATGTCAACGTCCGCACCTTCCGTACAAGGCAGAAGATCTATCTGAAGAAAGTGAAGGAAGAGGCGGTGTACCATTAAAAGTTGAAAGTTGATAGTTGAAAGTTGATAGTTGAGTGTTTTGTGTTTAGTGTTTAGAGTTCAGTGAAAGGCGAGGCGATGTCGATATCTCAGGCGCTGGTAGCGTACATCCGTGAGAGCGGTTTGGAGCAGTCGGTGCTGGATGTCCAGATAGAAGAGGTGTGGCCGAAGGTCATGGGCGAGACCGTCCGGAAACTCACGCGCAGCGTAGAGGTTCGGGACGGTGTGTTGTATGTCCGCGTCAACTCCGCCGCACTCAAGACCCAGCTCTTCGAGAACCGCTTCGAGCTCATCAGCAAACTGAACGAAGCCGTCGGTGCGCCGGCACTCAAGGATTGTCGAATACTGGGGTGATTCGACAATCGTTAAAACGTTAAAATGGTGCTTCGCACGTTAAAGTGTTAAAATGGTCGCTACGCGACGTTAAATTGTACATCGTACATTGTTAAATCGTAAATAGATTTGTTTTATCCCTCTAACATAGAATCGAAGATTGACTTCACGGTGATACGTGAAGAGTTGGTGCGTCGGTGTGCGTCGTCCTTAGGCCGCGAGCAGGTAGAGGCGATGCAGATGGAGACCGAGTATGAGAAGGTGCAGCATATGCTGCTGCTCACCGATCAGATGCGTCAGGTGCAAGCCGACCCGATGCTGAGTTTTCCGCGCGGCGAGATACGCGACATGCGCGAGGCGGTAGCACGCATCCGCATCGAGGGACTGTTCCTCGATGAGGCGGAGTTGGACGACCTGCGCAAGACCCTCTCGTATGCCGTGGAGGTGGAGCAGTTCTTCGGTTCGCTCGATGAACTCAAGTACCCGCTATTAAAGGGACTTGGCGGCATAGGCGCTTTCGGGAACCTCGGGAACATCGTTCGTGAGATAGACCGGATCTTGGATCGCTACGGTCAACTGGCAGATCATGCTTCGCCCGAGTTAGCGCGTATCCGTCGTGAGATAAGCAACCTGCAGGGCAGCGTCGGACGCACGCTGGCTGCTATCCTGAGGCAAGCCAAGACGGACGGTTTGGTCGATTCGGACGCTACGCCGACCCTTCGTGAGGGCAGGCTCGTGATACCCGTTCCGCCCGGCTACAAACGCAAGATAGGCGGTATCGTACACGATGAGTCGGCTACCGGAAAGACCGTCTATATCGAACCGCAACAGGTGGTGGACGCCAATAATCATATCCGTGAGTTAGAAGGAGCAGAGCGTCGGGAGAGAGTGCGTATCCTGCAAGCCGTCACCGCCCTTCTGCGACCCGAGACGGAGGCTATCATAGCAAGCCAGAAGATGCTTGCGGAGGTCGATTTTCTCAATGCCAAAGTGTCGCTGGCTCAAACCCTTCATGCGATCCGTCCGGAGCTGCTGAACGAGCCGCTGTTGGAATGGTCGGAAGCCCGTCATCCGGTCTTGTGGCTCCATTATGCGCCGCAAGGCAAGACCGTCGTGCCGCTCTCGATCAGGCTGCAAGCCGACAAGAACCATGTGCTCGTCATCTCCGGTCCCAATGCGGGCGGTAAGTCCGTGTGCCTCAAGACCGTTGCCTTGCTGCAATACATGCTCCAATGCGGTCTGCTTGTTCCGGTAGCGGAGCAGAGCAGGGCAGGGCTCTTTGACCAACTGATGATCGACATCGGTGACGAGCAATCGATACAGGACGAGCTCTCTACGTACTCGTCTCACCTGCGTAACATGCGCGCTTTCCTGCGTCAGGCGGACGAACGCACGCTCATCCTCATCGATGAGATGGGAACGGGTACGGAGCCGCTTTTAGGCGGAGCGATCGCTGAGGCTATCCTGCGCGAGTTGGTGCAAAGGGGTGTCTTCGGTATCATCACGACGCACTATACGAACCTCAAGCATTTTGCGGAGCAGACGCAGGGTGTCATCAACGGCGCTATGCTCTATGACCGAGGGGCTATGCGTCCCCTCTTCCAACTCTCCATCGGGCAAGCCGGTAGTTCGTTTGCTATCGAGATAGCGCGTCAGATAGGTCTGGGCGAAGAGATCATCCGGTATGCCACCGACCTCGTGGGCGAGGAGCATATCGACTACGACAAACAGCTCCAAGACATCGCTCGGGACAAACGTTATTGGGAGAACAAACGGCAGGCTATCCGTCAGAAAGAGAAAGTCCTCGAAGAGCGTATCGCCCAATACGAGGAGCAGATGAGCGGCATCAAAGCCAAGAAGAAAGAGATCCTCGACGAAGCCAAACAGCAGGCAGCCGACCTCTTGCAGCAATCGAACGCCACTATAGAGCGTACGATCCGTGAGATCAAAGAAGCGAAAGCCGAGAAGCTCAAGACCAAAGAGGCGCGTCAGAAAGTAGAAGCCCTCAAGGAGAAAGTGAACGGCACTCCCAAGAAAGACCGCCCTCAGGATAAGCCTAAGACCGATTCGCCGAAAGCGCCGAAGGTGCTGCGCGATTTCTCGGACTTGCGCAAACTCAGTAAGTCGATGTCCTCTGCGCCGGAGAGTAAGAGCAACGTCTCTGTCCGCTCAACCGTTCGGCAACGCACCCTCTCTTTCGAACGCACGCTTGACCTGCGCGGTTACCGTGCAGACGAGGCCTTGGAGAAACTGATTGCGTACATGGACGATGCGCTGATGGTCGGAGCAGGTGAGGTCACTATCCTGCACGGTACCGGAACCGGTGCCCTCAAGCAGCTGACGAGGGAGTACCTCAACGACCTCAACCGTCTTCGCCGTAAACGCGGACAGGTACCGCTCGACTTCGGGGACGGCGATGTCAACCACGGCGGAGCAGGTCTCACCGTAGTGCAACTCTGATTCTTTTACACTCAGCAGTGTTTAATGATGTAATAGGGAATATCCAGCGCTTGGATCTCGGATTCGTAGCGGTGGAAGAGCTCTTGGCGTATCTCGTCCGAACCATTGGAACGGGCAGGGTCGGGAATCCACGGCAGATCGGGGTACGTCAGCAGATAGACGTCCATCGGGTATTGCCGGATCGCGTCTTCAAACCAAACCGGCACTTTCCCAAACGCATAATCGAACCACACTTTTGTTACGATCAGCTCGGTGTCGAAGAAGACCGGCTTCGCCTGACAGCGTACAGACCGTCCTTCGGACTGACAGACCGCTTCCAAGTCTGACTCAGACTTGATCTGCTCTATCTGGTAGCGGGCGATCTCGCAGAGCTCGTCGAAAGAGACCTCGGTCGTCCCTTTCTGCTCCACGTACGTACGCGCGTACTCAGGCACGTACGTTCCTTTATATCTTTTCGCGAGATAGCGGGCTAATGAACTCTTACCCGTTGACTCCGGTCCTATGATACCGACTTTGTACATTGTGAATTAACGTGTCAGCATCAGCTTGATGTTAATACCGATGTTATCCACCTTGACGGGGTACGAAGACGAGATAAGCGGTGTGGTGCCTTGGTGGTCATAGAAGAGCTGGATATTGATCTTCTGACTCAGGACGTAATCCGCAGAGATCTTCACAGCAAAGACGCGGTTTCCGGACGAAGCCTGCGTGATACCCTCTTCGATCTTACGGAGGAGCATCTTCACATCCTTATAGGAGAAGTCCACTTGGAGCTTGAGGTCATTGCTTACTTTCTTCTGCGCACCGTCTTTGCGTTTGGTGATGAAGCTGAGGTTCTTGATGGTATAACCACCACCGATGACGAACTCGTTGGTATGACCTTCGGTCAGTTGGACAGAGGTCACGTTGAGCGTGAGGTTACGCTGCTTGCGGTACTCGGCTTTGAGATTGAGCGAGTTCTTCATCGTCAGGTTCAGACCGATGAGCGGCGAGAAAGCTTCCGTCAGCGACACATTGCTGATGTCGTACGCAGACGAAGGACGAGGCATGTCGGTCGTCACATCGCGCACGAAACCGACCTGTTTGTTCTTATCATCCGCACCGACCCACGTAGAGTAGCTGCCGAACGAACCGATCGCGTACTTACAGGTATAAGCATGCGTCAGGGTCACGGATTTGAAATGATCTTTCATCCACGGCAGACGACCCAAACCGTCGAAGGTCACAGACCAGTTCGGCAGGATATTCAGGATGCCGAGGAACGGATTAAGACCTATCTTGCTCGGACTTCTGCCGGTATAAGCCGACAGGAACGCAGGTACGAGCACGTCCGCGGAGTTCTTACTGATACGTCCGTGTTTATTGGGGTCGTATTTCGTACCCGGCTGCACCGTTCCTTTGAGGAAGCCTGCATCGGGCAGAACGACTCCGGTGTATTGGTCTTGCACGCGGTCGGCAAGCACGTCACGGTTGTTCAGGAAGCGGTCAAAGGCTTTGTTGGCGAAGTTCTCATCCTGTTTGCCGACCTTCATGAATGCCGTCCCGATAGCACATTGGGTGATGTTAAACGAACCGGTCATGGTCTCCTGCGGATCGCCGTAGCTCATGATGATCGAGGTCGAAGTCGCCATGTATCGCTTACCGCTGAGCTGGATCTTGAAGCCCGGCAGCGGTTCGAGCGTCAGTTTGATATCGAGATCGGAGGTGTGCGCACGGGTAGCAGGCTGAACGACGGTCGTATCGCCGCTGAGCCAGTTATGCTTCATCGCACGCTCCATCATGTTCTTGGGGATAAATCCGAAAGCGAAGTCAAAGCCCGGCGCATACGCACCGTCAACTCTGCGCTGTCCCATGAAACCTGCCTCCGGCATGAAGCCCGAGATGGTCATGGAGTTCGTTTCGCGGTACGTGATTTGCAGACGGCGGATCATCGTTCCGAGGTAAGCGAACATGTCTCCGGCTATCTGTTTCGGCGTCCGCTCGTTCGGATCTTTGGTAGTGACGGTGATGGTTGCCTGTGCGCAATCCGCCTTCGGCGTGATCGCCACTTTCGTGTTACCCACCGGCCTGAAGGAGACAGGCACCGCTTTTCCGGCGGAGTCCGCAACCGACACATTGAGCATCTCGCTGTTCAGACGGTGGGTGATCTCCGTCGCCTCACCTTTCTTCAAGGCCACGGTCTGCGTATAGGTCTTGGGCTTGAACGCACGCCGAGCGCCTCGACCCGAATAGCGTTGCGACATCTGTTTCCAGTACTTGGATTTGTTGTACCAAGTCTCGAAATTAAGACCTCCGTCGATCTGCCACGTCTGCAAACTGCTGACGGTGTTACCGAGGTCTTGACCTTGGGTCGTAGAAGCCGTACGGGTCCAGTTATAGTTCGCGCTATAGGAAGCGTTGGCGGTCAACGCATCCAGATACGGGATGCGGTTGAACGGCACGTTCCAGCTCGCTGTGAAGATCTGTTGGTACGAATACGGCTTACCGAAACGGGACAGCGAACGCTGGATCGTATCTTTCCAAGCCTCGTATTTATCGTGGTTGAACTCCGGATCGAAGTACTTGTTCTTCAGGATCTCCGGCGTGTATTTACCTTCATCGATGATCGCGTTATAGGCAGACTGAAAACTGAACTTCATGTTCTTGGTCAGGTCGTATTTGATATCGACATTACGATCCCATGTGAAGTCCTTGCTATAGGTCAGATCCCTTTCCGGGTCAAACTCCAAGTTATTGGTCAGATCGCGCATCTTCATGTGGCTGAAGGTACGGTGCATGTTCGTGTTGAACGACCATGACTGCGGCAGGTAGTAGAAGTTCAACTCCTTGAGTGCCTTTATTTTCTGCACTTTCTCCACCTTGCTGAACGGCTCCCACGGCTTCGGGTTGAAGTTATAAGCGTACTGGAAGCTTCCCTTATGGTCGGTTGTGTAATTGGTCTCCAACTCCGGTGAGTGTTCGGATTGTTTGTTGTACGAAGCCGAGATACTGAAGTTAGCAGGATCTACGAACAGGTCGCGTTTCTTGGTGTAGTGGTGGTTCACCTTGAGGTTGCTTACCGAGAACGAGGTGGACTCATGGACAGTCTGCACGAGGTTCTTGATGGAGTCGCGCTCCGATTTCGTCTCGTACGTGCTGAGCGTCTCTTTGAGCTTGACATCGGTATCCAGCGGGTCGTACTCAGGGCTGATGACCTCTTTGCTGTACGCTACATAGAGCGGCATCTGTACTTTCGCTTTCTCCGGCAACAGACGACCTGCCTCCAACGCCGCACTCACGGACAACTGATAGAAATTGTCCATGTTACGATCCATCACGTTCGCTTCTATCGAACCGTAACCGGCGGTCTCCAACTGTCCGGCTACGTTCACCTGTGCGATGTCGCTGATCGCCAACGAAGCGTTGGCCATGGCAGCCACACCACCTTTCTCGTTGAACTGACTGAGCCGTAACTCGTTCACCCAGATCTCACCGCTGGCATCATGCTGACCGTTGTTACGCACACCGATCATGATCGTCTCGATCTCCTCCAAGGTCGGGTTACCCAATACCGTGATCTTGTTCATCGGCTTGTCGTTCTCAACGTCGTATGTCGAGTACGGGATCGTGTTGCCGACACCTTGGTTGCCCGCTCTCTTGGCTTTGTTACGCGCGGTCTTGGCGTCCGTGAAGACCTTCAGCGGGAAATCGAACATGTTATCCTCGGGCCAAACGATCTTACGGTCGTTCTCCGAGTCGTTGTTATAAAGCCCCGGAGGCGTCAGATGCAGCGGGATCTCGTATTCGTAGTAGTTATTCTTGAGGTCGGTACCCATACGGATGAAACAGGTCAGATCGCCGTCGCGGAGGTTCGGATCAAGCTCGCTAAGCCGTTCTGCGTGAACGAACATCTGCAACTTCTTGTATTGACGCATATCGTACGCGGTATTTTTATAGATCGCGCGCGCATCGTGCGGACTGAGGTTGTTCACGCGCATGACCATCGCTTGCTCGTTCTGAGCGATGAGCTGAGCCTGTCCCGGGTCGGTCTGACGACTCACACCCGGAGGCAGCACGTAGTTGATCGGCTGACGAGTGCTGTTCTCCTCGATGTTCAGGGTCTGCACATCAATCGAAGCACCCGGGTTCGTCTGAGTGCCGACCGGCGCTAAGTCACGCGTGTACTGTCTCCATTCGCCTCGTACGAGATCCATCGTAGCAAAACGCAGGAAGGTCTCATGCTCGAAGCCCGTCAGGTACAGACGCATGAAACGGATCGATTTCCAGTTACGGATACCGCCGCGTTTCTGAACCGTTGCGCTGTCACCACGAAGAGGTATCTTGAACTGATACCATGTCACATCGACCGTCTCGCCGTTACGAAGCGTCACTTGGCGCACTTTCTTCTCCGTGATATGCTGCCTTCCGACCTCCATCATATCTTTGCGGAGGATGACTTTGTACTCGTAGTATTTCTCGTACTCGTTGAGCGTGTTATCGAGGTTGATGTCCTCTACATCCGGCGTCAGGGTCGATGCCGTTCCGTAGCTCTCGGTCTCCTGATCCGTATCCGGCGAGTTGCCTTGCGTACCGTTATAGTGTTTGTAGCGATCCAAGATCGACACCTGTTGGTCATCGAAATCCGTTCCGCGGTAGTAGTGGTAGTTATCACCGGCAGGGTCGTTGAGCGGTGAGAAGCGGTCACGTGTCCAACGGCTGATCACATCCGGCGTCACGATCTTACGCAGCGAATCCACGTAGCTCTTATAAGCAGGCCACTGACGCTCCTGATCATCGTTCAGACCGTTCAGACCGAGATCCTGACGCTCACGTGAACCGGACTCGTTGCTGAAGGCATTGACCGAACTGGTCGCACGCGGTACACGACCCCAGAAAGTATTCGTCACACGACCTTCATCGGTGTCAGAGACAGGCAGTCCGCTCTCGAACGACTTCTTACCGTCTCGCAGAATATCCTCGCTCACGTCACCTAAGTTGATGTACATCACACCGTCGTAGTCGTCCGGATGATCGGGGTTCGTAAGTCTCGGGTCCATGAGCCAGAACTGCAGGTACTCGATGTTGGCTCGCTCGAAGTCGGTGTTCTCTAACCGTCTCATCATACCGCCCCAACGGTTCTTCGGGTTCTTGAGCTTACCGTCCGGTCCGACTTCTCCGGCAGACACGTTGTACTGACCGCGCTCTTGGGGATAATAAGCGAGGTTCAGAATCGGCAACTTCGTATCTACGTTGCTGGCTTCCTGTTTGTTGGGGTAGATCTCATCCTGGTAAACGATACGCGTACGGTGGTCGCTGAGAGCCGCAAGGTCATTACGGATATGATCCGGCGTGTTCGTCTGCGGATAGCCGAAGATCGGATCGACTGCGTACCAAGCCATCAGCGCGCGGTTCTTGTTATAAGCCGCAGTGTCGTGCGTCAAGTGGATCTGCGCTTCCGGCATCACCGAAGGCGTAGAAGCCAAGAACCAGTAATTAGGATAGTGTACGTCTATGTTCGTGGTGGTACTCTCGAAATCATCGATATACGCCGTTCCTGTACTACCCACATCGCGTGTGTGACCAGGGATGAGGTGAGCGAACTCAGCGTTGATAGCGAAGGTCGAAGGAGCCGTTGCGGTGATCCAAGGAACCTTATCGATGGCGTTGGTGAGCCACTGAAGCTCGGTCTTCCAGCTGGCATTCAGACCCCAGACGGTGTTCGCCAAAGGCTCCGAACCCATATTCACCTTCGTCGTCAACGGACGCTCACGAAGGTGCATGATCGTTCCGCCGATGACCAGATCCTTGCTGAACTCATATTCCAGATGCGCACCGAACAGCGACTTACGCTGCATCGAGAACGTGCTTTGGTTCTCCAACTTCACATCCACGTTTGTTCCCGACTCCAAGATCGAGGTGTTGAGGATCGTCACCGTTCCCATGGTGTAATCGACCGTATAATCGACGTTCTCAATGAGGGTCGCACCTCCGGCGGTCACCGTCACGCTACCTCGCGGTACGTTCATCGCGTTCAGACGGATCTCGCTGCTGTTGGTGCCTTTGTACTTACCGGTCAAGCGGAACTTGTTCTTCTCGCTCATCTCCTGTGCCACCACCAAGGTCGAGTCGTACAACTCTTGGAAACAGTATTTGGAGGTCAGCGCAGGGTCGTTGCCTAAAGCGTTGGCTAAGTGGCTACCGAACGGCTCCAAAACAGGGAAGATGATCTTACCCGTGCTTGCCTGTATCGTGATACCCTCCAAGAAGTCGAATCGTCCATCGGGACTCACGTTGTTCTTCTGATCCAAACGGTCGAGGTTCATCACACGGATGAGCTGCTTGCCGTTGATCGGTCCTTCGGCAAGGTATTGCATGTCGGTACCCACCGAGTCATTACGATAAGTCACATACAACTCGAACTTATCAGCATTGATGCTCGTAGCGCCTAAGGCGTAGATATTCTTCAGCATCAGGTCCCATGTACCTTTGCCTTTGATGCTCGGCGCATTGGATGTCGATTTCAGCATCTTCAAAGCCAACGTGCTGGCTGCCTGCTGCGGGTCTCTGTTGAGCGTGTCGCGCACACCGTCGGTCGAGAACTCACCGACCTGATAGACCTGTCCGCCGTACGTATATTCGTACGCAACGGCCAAGACCTCATCTTGGTTCAACGCCGCTTTCAGAGAGATGAAACCCAAGGAACTATTGAGCGTATATTCGCTGCTGTTGAGTAGCCGTGCGGACTCGATCTTGTCGTAATCGACACCGCCCTCCATGCCTAAAGCACCCAAGGCGGCACCGGTCTGATCTATCTGACGGAAGGCCGTTCCCATCACCGTGGTGTACAAACCGTTGGTCTTGTTGTCCGGACAGGGTTTCTGATCGGGACCCCAGTTCATCTGGGAGTGTTGCTTCGACTCACCGAGGTCTGCGAAAGCTACGATGTTACGGGCTTGGTCATAGTTGCCTTTTTTGTTGGTAACCCACACCTCGATCTTATTGATCGTCACGCCGCTCGATATATACGGCACCGACGACATCGCTTTCTCGTAGTTGTCGCGGAAGAAATAGTTCAGGAAGAAGTGGCGGTTCTCATCGTAGTTATCGCCGCTGATGTCGAATCGCGTCATCTGCGCACCGCCCTTACTGCTCACCGTCTGAGCCTCGCTGTTCTGCTGGCTCACCAACGCTTGGATCTTGAACTTACCGAACTTCAAGTTCGTCTTGATACCGAACAACGCCTTGCTGCCTCGGATCAACGAACTCGGCAAGTCAAGCGACACATTACCCGCCTCAATACTCTGGATAATATCGTCCTCCTCGCCTTTGTAGTTCAATTTGATGTTCTGCTGGTCAAACGAGAAAGAAGCCTCGGTGTTGTAACTCAAGTTGAAGTTCAACTTCGTACCCACTTTGCCTTGCACGCTGGCTTGGATCTTCTCGTCGAAGTCAAATATATTATTGTTTCGCGCGCGTCGGGTCAGCGACGGGTTCGATATATGCTGATGTTTGAATCCGAACAGCAACTCCGCGCTTCCTTGCATCTTCAACTGCACACCGCCCGGACCGAACACCTTGTCCGCCGGACCGATGTTGAACTTCATGTCTGTGATGTCGAACTTACGCTCGTTGTTATGCTCTACTTCGCTGATTTTCTGCTGCCAATACTTATGCATGATCTGTCGCTCGGCGTACTGGTTGTACTCCTCTTGCGTCAGCATATACGGCGTAGCTACATCCAAATCGCCGATCTTCGTGCGGATGATATACTGTCCTGTCTCCGGCTGATACTCTACGGTAGTGGTCACGTTCTCAGGATCCTGCAAGTCCATGGAGCTTTTCGGACTCGTCAACTCGCCGTAGTTCTGTGCGCCGAGTTGCTTGACGTTCGTCGGTGCCCAGATAGTGCTGTCTGTGTCGGTCACGTAGTCCGCTACATCTTCCGGTATCGGTTCTCCGGCAGCTACGGCAGCATCGCGTTTGGCCTTCGCCTCTTCCCGTTTGGCTTTCGCTTCCTCCTGACGTTTCTTCTCTGCCTCTTGACGTTGTTTCTCTTCCTCTTTGGCTTTTTTCTCTGCGGCTTTCTGGGCTTTCTCTTCGGCTACCAGCTCTTTCAGCGTCTTCGGTTTGGTACGAACCGGTGCTACAGGCGTCTTCTCATCCTGCGCATACACCCCTCCTGCCACCATCGGCAGCAGGAACATCAGACTAACCAATAATATGTATCCTATTTTCTTTTTCAATTTCTTTCAGTAATTCAATCTGTACTCTGTCAGCGGTCTTACAGTGTAACGGTCTTACAGTGTAACGGTCTTACAGCGAAGCGGTCTTAAAGCATCTTCAATGCTTCCCTTATCACCGCTTCCACTTTCATATCCGGATGAGCCTTAAGGATCTTATCCACTGCCTTACCGCTGGGAGCTGCTGCAAAGCCCAACATCGTCAGCGCGCTGATCGCTTCTGCCTTCACACCGCTGTCTGCCTCTACATCTAACATCGGAATCTCCGTCGGGTCGCCGCCTAAGTCGATCTTCAGCGCTTTATCCTTCAGATCCACGATGATACGTTGTGCGGTCTTGGGACCAAGTCCTTTCACTTTCGCCATACCTTTCGCGTTGCCGGTAGCAATCAGCATCCTTAGTTCCTCGGCGCTAAACGCGCTCATGATCATCCGTGCGGTCGATGCGCCCACACCGCTCACCGTCAGCAGCAGTTCGAACAGCTCTCTCTCTGCCTTGGTCACAAACCCATATACCTCATGCGTATCTTCGCGAATGATCTCAGAGATGAACAGCTTCACCGGTTCGCTTTCGACTTTCGACTTTTGACTTTCGACTTCTTTCCCCACCAACGCACTATACGTCGGCAGTGTGATAGCTATTCCGTACCCGACCCCTGCAGCCTCTATGACTGCCTCCGTCGGGTTCAAATCGGTTAATATGCCTTTGATATATTCGATCATTTTTCTATGAATTTCTATTGTATCTATGTATGGTGTGTTTCTACTCACACACAAAAAGCCTGCAAAAATACTACTTTTTTTTCATATACGCAAGCGTGCGCGTAATTTTTTATAAAAAAGAGTGCTTTTTCTGAAATTTTGTTCTTTATTCTTTGGTATTCGGGATTTTTTTGTTACCTTTGCATGCTCATTATATGCATACGCCCTATTTGGCGGATTTAAAACGATATGACAGAAATTTCTACATACGGTGAGTTCGGTTTGATCAAGCACCTCACCAAGGATCTGAAAACGGTCCAGCCATCGACTGAAAAATCCATCGGTGACGATTGTGCCGTAATGGATTTTAACAAAGGGAAAAATACAAAAGAGAGTCGTGTACTGATGACGACCGATATGCTGCTGGAGGGCGTGCATTTCAATTTGGAGTACGTGCCGCTTAAGCACCTTGGTTACAAGGCAGCGGTGGTCAATTTCTCGGATATATATGCCATGAACGGTACGCCGACCCAGATTACGGTCGGTTTGGGTATCAGCAAACGGTTCTCGGTTGAGGATATAGAGGAACTCTATTCCGGTATTCGCCTTGCGTGCGAACGATACGGAGTTGATCTCGTGGGTGGAGACACCTGTGCGTCCATGACCGGTCTGACGATCTCGATTACCTGCTTAGGCGTAGCGGACGAGAAGGATATTGTCTATCGTAACGGTGCCAAACTGAATGATCTCATCTGCGTCTCCGGCAACCTCGGAACGGCTTATATGGGTCTACAACTGCTTGAAAGAGAGCTGATGGTTCAGCGTTCCACCAACTATGGAAACAATCCCTCCTCTGATGAGAAGACGGAAGGGGTGTCTGCCTTTGAAGGCAAAGAGTACCTCTTGGAACGTCAGCTCAAACCCGAAGCAAGACGGGATATTTTGGAGTCGTTGCGCAAAGCGGGGGTCAAACCGACGGCGATGATGGACATCTCGGACGGCCTCTCGTCGGAGTTGATGCATATATGTTCGCAGTCGAATGTGGGTTGCTGCATCTACGAGGACAAACTGCCGATCGATTATCAGGCGGCGGCTTTGGCGGAAGAGATGAACCTCAATATCGTCACTTGCGCCCTCAACGGCGGCGAGGACTACGAGCTGCTTTTCACTTGTTCGTTGGACGACTACGAGAAACTGATTCCGGTGGAGGATCTGTATATCATCGGGCATATTACGAAACCCGAATACGGCTGTAACCTCATCGGTCGTAACGGCGAAGAACTTGCCCTCAAGGCACAAGGATGGAACGCGTTTGAGAATTAAAAATTAAAAATTAAGAATTAAGAATGGAAAATTTCAAATCTCAATTCTCAAATCTCAAATCGTCGGTCAAGCTGTTCTTGACCGATGTCGATGGTTGTCTGACGGAAGGCGGTATGTATTATACCGCAGAAGGCGAGGTGATGAAGCGTTTCTGTGTCTATGACGGTATGGGCATGGTGTGTCTGCAGCAAGCAGGCATCCCTTGCGGCATCTTGACATCCGAGAACTCGATGGTCGTCAAAGCGCGCGCTGAGAAACTTCAACTGCGTTACCTCTATCTGGGAGTCGGCAGCAAGGTCAATCCCAAAGCCAAAAGCAAATTAGAGGCCGCTAAGGAGATCTGTGAGGAGTTAGGCATCGGGCTTGAGAGTGTGTGCTTTGTGGGCGATGACATCAACGATGTAGAGCTTCTCTCGGCAGTCGGTTATCCGTGTTGTCCTCCTAACGCACGTCCGGAAGTGCTCGCAGTTCCGGGTATTCGGGTGCTCCAGACACCCGGAGGGCAGGGAGCGATACGCGAGATCGCTGATGCAATACTCAACAATAGGACCAACGACTAATGACCAACATAGCAGTCATATTAGCAGGCGGTATGGGGACACGTGTTGGCGGGAACATCCCAAAACAACTCATTCCCCTCTCGGACGGGCGTTCGGTCTTGGAACACTCGGTCGATGCCTTTGAAGCGGCTTCGTGTATAGACGAGATCGTCATCGTCATGCACCCGGAATGGTTGAAAGAGGCAGAGGAGCTTTGCCGCCGGAACACATGGCAAAAGGTGCGTCAGATCATCGCCGGAGGCTCCGAACGATGGGAGAGCTCGTGGCACGCCATACAAGCTTTCAGTGGTCAGTTATCAGAGATCAGCCTTTGGCTGCACGATGCGGCACGACCGTTCGTCTCTCAGCGTATCTTGTCTGATGTAGCTGAGGCTCTGGAGACTCATGCGGCGGTGACTGTTGCTGTTCCTGTGACGGACACCTTATACAAAGTACGAAGGGACGATGTACGAGGTACGAAGGAGGTGGAGACGATCCCTTCAAGGGCGGATTTCATGCGTGCTCAGACACCGCAGGCTTTTCATCTGGATGTGCTCAAAGAGGCGTTTGAACGAGCCTTAGCCCAAGGGCAAGTAGCTGTGACTGATGATGTGGGTATCGTACAAGCGTACATGCCCGAACAACCGATATTCATCGTTTCCGGAGAGGAAGCGAACCGCAAAATAACTTACGCAGAAGATTTAAAATAAGCATACAATGCAAAACGAACAAATTATCAAGAAAGCGATGGAGTGCTTGCAGATGGAAGCATCTGCAATAATGGCACTTATCCCGCGTCTGAACGACGATTTCATCCGTGCTGTGCAACTCATCCACGAGTGCAAAGGAAAAGTGGTGGTTACCGGTGTGGGCAAGTCGGGACATATAGGCTCGAAGATTGCAGCTACGCTCGCGAGTACGGGTACGCCTGCTTTCTTCCTTAATCCGCTGGACGCGTATCACGGCGATCTCGGTATGGTGGGCAACGATGACCTGCTGCTTGCTATCTCCTATTCGGGCGCTACGGAGGAGTTACTGCGTTTCTTGCCGCTGATTCAGGATCGGCATATACCGATTATAGGTATGTCCGGTAACCCCAATTCGCTTTTGGCGCAAGGTTCGGATGTGCATCTGAACATCTCCGTGGAGCGTGAGGCAGACCCCTTGAACCTCGTTCCGACCTCTTCGACGACGGTCACTTTGGCTCTCGGCGATGCGTTAGCTTGTGCGCTTATCGAGGCGGCACATTTTCAACCCACCGACTTCGCAATGCTGCATCCGGGAGGAGACCTCGGACGCAAACTCTTAGCGAAAGTGGAAGACTTCATGGTCTCGGAGAACCTGCCGTTCCTCACTCCCAAAATGCTGATGAAAGAGGCAATAGAAATTGTTACCAACGGCACATTAGGCGTCGGCATCGTTGTAGAAAATGACCAACTTGTGGGTATCGTGACCGACGGAGACATCCGCCGTGCGATGTTACGCCTCGGGCAGTCGTTCTTCGCTACGCCTGTATCGGAGATCATGTCCCGCAACCCCAAGACCATCAACCGCAATGCCAAGATCGTCGAGGCGGGTGAGACGATGAATCACTATTCGATTCACTCGCTTATCGTCCTCGACAACGATGCGAAAGTCTGTGGCGTCATCGACTCTTTCTCCTGCCTCCCCGGCACACGGTTTTATCATTGATGGCGGAAAGGGTGGTAAAAAGAAAAAATAGAAGGAAAGATATGCAAGCAATTATTTTAGCGGCGGGAATGGGAAAGCGCCTCGGAGAGTTGACGCAAGGAAATACGAAATGTATGATTCGTGTTGGCGGCGAGACGCTGATAGAGCGCGTGTTACGACAATTAGACGCGCTTCATTTGAGTCGTATAATTATCGTTATCGGTTATAAAGGCGCAGAGTTGCAAGAATACTTGGCTAATGTATCTGTTCAGACACCTTTAGTGTTTGTAGAAAATCCTATCTATGATAAGACGAATAATATCTATTCTCTGTATTTGGCGAAGGATTACATGCGTGAGCAAGATACCTTGCTTTTAGAGTCAGATATAATCATAGAAGATGCTGTGTTGAGCAAGTTAGTCAAACATCCT
>JAFXWI010000090.1 GCA_017542915.1 Paludibacteraceae bacterium | reverse complement strand
TGTATTACAGCATCCGTTCCAAACGATTCCTTGTGGCAGCAATTTGCTGCTTTGGTTCATTAGTAGCCTCTGCAGGCCTTTTGCCGGATACCATTGTGGCATTCCCGGGAGCAGAGGGTTTTGGTAAATACACTTCCGGCGGACGAGGAGGTAGAGTAGTGTACGTGACGACGCTGGCAGACGATGCCGATGGAGCCACCGAAGGTTCGCTTCGTTGGGCAGTCAAGCAGTTTCCGAACGAGCCGTTGACGGTGTGCTTTGCCGTAACCGGAGAGATTAGGCTTGTCAAAGACCTGCGTATCAATCGTAAGAACTATACGATCGCCGGACAGACAGCTCCGGGTGTGGGAATCGTCATTACTCACAATAAGGTCAATTGTGGTGGTAGTGAGAACTTTATTATCCGTAATATCCGTTTCCGTATCGGTCGGAATAATACGAGCGGAGAGATTATCACGCAGAACGCTTTCGGAGCTGAGAATTGCAGCCATTATATCATTGACCACTGCGAGTTCGGCTGGTCCACCGAGGAGAATATGAATACATATGACAGCCATTTTATCACCGTGCAATATTGTATTGTGCATGAGGGTTTGAATAGCTCCGGTCACCCGAAAGGTGCGCGCGGTTATGGATGTCAATGGGGCGGTTCTCCGGCTTCGTACCATCATAATCTGTTAGTTAATAATAACAAACGCTCTTGCCGATTCAACGGTGCGCAGAGCAATGATTATGTGGTATATTTGGATTATATCAATAATGTGGTGTACAACTTTGAAGGTGGCAGTAATGGCTGTTACGGCGGAGAGAACACGGCGAAGATTGATGCTTTCAATGGTTTGAACTCGGCGCACGAGTGCAATTTTGTCAGCAACTACTATAAAGCAGGTCCAAATACGACGAATAAGAAGTATTTTGTCTCTGTCGAGAAAGCGCGTTCAGGCGCTACCAGCTGGGGACCGAGTCAATGGTATCTGGACGGAAATATATTTGATGGAGCGGCAGAGGTAACATCAGACAACTGGAAAGGTGTAACCGGTAAAGCACCCTATGACAAAACCGATACATTGCGCGTGGATTCGCTCATTCGCCCCAAGACTCCTTGGTGGCGTTGGACAGAGGATTCTATCTACGGTCGCTATGATTTCGATATGTACGCTTATGCGGCAGAAGAATATGAGAGTGCGGAAGAGGCTTTCGAGACTGTTTTGGACACTGCCGGTGTTTTCCCGCGTGACCACGTCGGTCTGCGTTTGACGAGCGATACACGAAACGGTACATACAGTTATACCGGTTCTAAGACGGGAAAGAAAGGTATCATTGATACCGAAGAGGACGCAGAAGGGTTCTATGATTATACCGTAGTGGCTCCATTGACCGACACGGATCAAGACGGAATGCCGGACGTGTGGGAGAGTGCTAACGGCTGTGACCCGACGACGCCGGATAATAACGTTCGTCATGCTTCGGGATACACGATGTTGGAGATGTACCTTGATTATGCGATGACACACAAAGAGCCGATGGATGACGGGTATAGGCCTTCTGAAGAAGGTTTTGAAGATTTGAGATTTGAAGATTTGAAGATTCAGAAGTTTATGCGTGACGGTCAGTTGCTTATCCGTCGCGGAAACCAGATATATACATTACAAGGACAGGAACTGTAAACTGTTTAGAATATGAAGATTGTGATTATAGGAGCAGGAAGTGTGGGAACTAATCTTCACCACGCTTTGGAACTGAAAGGCATCAAAGCGGAGTTGGTACATGCTCGTCCGCTGACAGCTGACCCATCGGAAGTGGAGAAGATTCCGCAGGGAGATTGTTATATTTATCCCGTAGCAGACCATGTGCTCAAGGAGATTGTGTCGTTAGTGCATGCTCCTAAAGCCTTGCACCTTCATACATCGGGGACGATGCCGATAGAGGTGTTTGGAGAAGATAAACCTCATGCGGGAATCCTATATTTCTTGCAGAGTTTCAGCAAGACGGCTTTGATAGATGATTGGAGTCGCATCCCGTGTTTTGTAGAGGGACGAAACATCGATGATGTGGCGGCTATATATTCGATTGCGCAGATTTTGACGAGTCATATTTATGAGGCGAAACAACATGACCGTGAACGATTGCACATAGCCGGTGTGTTTGCCAATAACTTTACTAACCTCATGTTCCGCATGGCGGCAGAAGTGCTCAAAGGAACGCAGATTCCTTTCGAGGCGTTATTGCCGCTGATAGACCAGACAGCTGCGAAAGTACACACGTTAGCACCTAAAGACGCACAGACAGGTCCTGCCAAACGCGGAGATATGCAAGTGATTGCACATCATCTGGAAGTGCTTAATGAGTTGCAGGACGAAGAATTCTTCGCTTCGGATATCCAGTTCACGTATATGAACATGACGCAAATCATCCAAACAGCTACTAAGCAGAAGGATGCGCAGATGTCAGTCGTGGATGTATTAGCTCAAGCGCTCGAAGGCTTAGCCTCGAAAGGGCAAAGTCGTCCAGCTCAGGCAAGGAGACGGGGAAGGACTCCGGAATTATAGGCAGCGTATCTACCTTATGTAATAGGAAACGCGCGTGTATGCGTTGGTGTGAGAGTACATGCGTGAGCGAGATAGCGTCTTTGACCGTGTTCAGAGGCGCTTTTTCGTGCTCTTCGCAGGGAAACTCATAGAGATGATACCAGATGTCTTTCTCTTCCCGACGATGGATGAGGGTGTGCATATCCGAGGTGTAATACACATGATAATCAAACCATCGATCCCGTACTTTGGGTCTCGGCTTACGAACGGGTAGAAGTTCCGCCGTTCCGTGAGCGTGTGCGGCGCAACACTCTTTGAGCGGACAGTTGTCGCACGCATCGCCGAGAACGGGAGTGCAATAGAGTGCGCCAAACTCCATGATAGCGGAGTTGAACAAACGTGGATGCTCTCGGTCGAGAAGGGTCTCTATTTGGCGGTGAAACAGTTTCTTTCCTTGGGTCGTGTCAAAAGCTTCGTCTATATCCATCAATCGTGCTACTACCCGATACACATTGCCGTCCATAGCAGGGTAAGGTTCGTTGTACGCAAAAGAAGCGATAGCTCCCGCCGTATAATCGCCGATACCCGGCAGGGAACGGATGTCCTCAAAGCGTGTGGGGAAAGGAGTCCAACCGTTCGACACTACCATCTGAGCTGCTTTGTGCAGATTGCGAGCACGGGAATAATAACCGAGTCCTTGCCATTCCCGCAATACGTCCGCTTCGTCCGCTGCCGCTAAATCTTCTATCGTTGGCCATCGATTGACGAAACGAAGATAATAATCCAGACCTTGCATGACTCTTGTCTGTTGCAAAATGACTTCACTCAACCAGATCCGATAGGCATCTTCCGTCTCTCTCCACGGGAGTGTCCGGCAGTTGGATTCGTACCAGTGATATAAATGGCTATATACTAATGAATTGGACATAAAAAAAGCTTATTTTTTGCTAAAAACATCAAAATCGGGTGCAAAATTACAAAAAAATGCACAAATTTGCAATTTTTTTTGCGAAAAACTTTTGTATTTCAATAATTTATAGTAACTTTGCAGAGTTTTTTGAATTTTAACAACAAAATATAGGAATAATCGCTATGACTAAAGCAGAATTAGTAAATGAAATTGCAATCTCTACAGGCTATGACAAAACCTCTATCGGAGTTGTGCTGGAGTCGTTCATGGAGATTGTAAAAAAGAACGTAACCAAGGGAGAGAATGTCTATCTCCGTGGTTTCGGTAGTTTTATCACCAAGACGCGTAAGGCCAAGATTGCCCGTAACATTACAATGAGCACATCCATTCCTGTGCCGGAGCATCAGATCGCAGCATTTAAACCGGCAGCAGAGTTTGCCGCTCAGGTGCGCAAAGGTAAATAAGCAAACAAAATATTTTTTTAATAACATTTTAATAATTTAAAATTATGCCAAACGGAAAGAAGCATAAAAGACACAAGATGTCAACGCACAAACGTAAAAAACGTCTGCGTAAGAATCGTCATAAGCATAAGTAATTGACGATCGCTCTTTGGCTTTGTGGCTTGAGACTTGTCCGAGTGAGGACAAGTTGCCACAAGGCTTTTTTATTTAATTAATTAACCCCTATCAAGTATGAAAAGCGAATTGATTGTGGACGTCCAACCGCAGGAGATCGCGATAGCGCTGACAGAGGATGACCGATTGCAGGAAGTGGCTCGTGAGAAACGTGACCAAGACAATTTCTCGGTGGGAAATATATACTACGGTCGAGTCAAGAAAGTGATGCCGGCGCTGAATGCGGTTTTCGTGGATGTGGGACATGAGAAAGAAGCTTTTCTACATTATTTGGATTTAGGTTCTCAGTTTCGTACGCTGCAAACTTATGTAACCAAAGCCGTTTCGGATCGACGTCATATGCCGGTCATGACCAAGACTCAACGTCAACCCGAAGTGGGCAAAGAAGGACAGATTGCCGATGTTCTCAAGGTGGGTGACCCTATTCTGGTACAAGTCTCGAAAGAGCCGATCAATACCAAAGGTCCGCGTCTTACCGCCGAGATTTCTATCGCAGGACGTAATATTGTCTTGATTCCCTTTGCCGACGGTGTCATGGTTTCGCAGAAGATTAAACGCGAGGCAGAACGCCAGCGTCTCAGACAACTGATGCTTTCTATTAAGCCGCAAGGCTTTGGAATCATCGTTCGTACGGTTGCAGAAGACAAACGTGTGGCTGAGTTGGACAATGAATTGCGACTACTGGTGGAGCGTTGGGAACAGACTGTGAAAAGTCTCCAACAGAAAGAACCGGTAAGTCTTGTGAGCGAAGAGATGGGACGTACACTCGGTATCATCCGAGACGTGCTTAGTCCTGATTTTACCACTATTCAGATCAATGACAAGGACATCTATGATGAAGTGCGTCATTATCTGGAATTGATTGCTCCTGAGAGCGCAAAGATTGTCAAACTCTATCAAGGCACACAGCCTATCTTCGACCATTTCGACATCACCCGTCAGATGAAGACAGGGCTCGGCAGAACGGTCGGTTTTAAACACGGTGGTTATCTCATCATAGACAAAACCGAAGCACTGTTCTCTATTGATGTCAATTCCGGCAGCAAGAAGATTTATGAGGACCAAGAGGAGAACGCGTTCCAGTTCAACATGCTGGCCGCAGACGAGTTGGTTCACCAGCTCCGTTTGCGAGATATAGGCGGCATCATCATTGTTGATTTTATCGACATGGATGACAAAGGCCACCAGCAGGAGTTGTACGATTATGTACGCAAACTGATGGAACGCGATCGCGCTAAGCACAATGTGCTGCCCCTCAGTAAGTTTGGACTCATGCAGATCACGCGTCAGCGTGTACGTCCGGCGGTAGAGGTAGAGGTGATGGAGACTTGTCCGACCTGTATGGGCAAGGGTAAGATTCAACCGTCTATCCTCTTCACCGACCAAGTAGCTGAGGCTTGCGAGCATATGTCCGAGCAGTATGGACGGGGATTGAAGTTGCATTTGCACCCCTATGTCTATGCCTATGTCAGTAGCGGATTGCTCTTCTCGCTCAAAAACAAATGGCGTCTCCAATATGGAGTGAAAGTGGTTGAGAACCAGTCTCTTGGAATGTTAGAAATGCGTTTTGTGGATGCAAAAGGCCAAGTAGTGCAGCATAAACACGACGAGCCTAAGCAGGAAAAGAAGACTGAGGTAAAACCGGAACAGCCTAAACAGGAGCAGCCTAAGCAGGAACAACCGAAACAAGAGCAGCCGAAGAAAGAGCCACAACCGACTCCCAAACCGGTAGAGCAACCCAAACAGGTTGAGAGTGCTGCCAAGACGGAAACTCCGGTAGAGACTCCGGCTCCGAATCCTGTTCCCGCCAAGTCTAAGAAAAAGGCGAAGAAAAGCAAGAAAGCGGAGCCCAAACAAGAGGCAAAGCCCGAAGTGAAAGCGGACAAACCTGCAGAGCAGCCTGCCGAAACGGCATCGCCGAAGAACAAGACCACGCGTCACAGTTCCAAGAAAGCAGCCAAGCCTGCTCCTGTAGCTCCCGCAGAGCCATCTCCGGCTGAGACAAAGGCTCCTGCAGCGGTTAAGAAACGCGCTCGTAAGAAAAAAGCAGCAGACAAACCTGCTGAAAATCCTGATAATGGAGAAAATGCATGAAAAAAACAGAGATCGAAGTTATCGGTCTCTGTTTTTTTTATGCAGAATTCTTATCTCGCTTCGCTCGAACGATTATTCTTAGCCCTGAGGAGCACGATTTTTACGCAAAGCGAATCTTTAGTTTTCGGATTCTTCTTCCACGGCTCCCGGAATATAGCGTTTGAGCACACGTGCTACGCCGGTTGTCCAGCTGTTGATGGAGTCGTTGTCCATCTGTAAACCGCTGATCATATGTACTACTTGGTCAATAGGCATTCCGTATCGCAACACGCCGGAGATAAGCCGTGCGTAGTTCCAGAACTCGCGGTCGAACTTATAACTCAGTCCCTCTACCGTCGTTTTGAACCCGCGCGTGTTAACGAACTGAAAATCATAGCGTTTCTGTCCGTCCTCTTGTACCACTTTGATGATTTTTCCTTTGGTGACCGATTTAGGCAGAGCGATACCCATTTCGTCGTCAGCCAAACCGGTGAAGATCTCATATGGGCGTCCGTCTTTGAGTCCCACGAACGCAATCCATTTGTCTTTTTGGTTTTGGAAACGTACCACGTCGCATTCCAACTCAGCCGGGCGCTTCAAAAGCGTGTTATTTTCCTGTATTTCCATAATCGTCAATCAATAGTTATTTTTGCTGAGCAGCTGGTCTCGCCGTTCTGGTTCTTTTGCTGGTATTGCACGCCGTCAGCTGAAACCAAATAATAGGTTTGCAGCTCATCGCCGAGCATAACCTCTTTGGAGTAGTTGATGTCCAGACGTATTTTCTTACCGTAGTAGTCGGGCAGGTACGTATCCATCATTGCCTGCAGATAGCGGCAACTGTTGCAGTGTCCGTTATAATCGATGTCCGAATAGACAATCTTATGCGGCATGCAACCGGTCGGCTCGGGTAGAGTAGTCATCCGGACACGTGCCATTTCGATGACGTCGCCGTCCACCGAATCCGCAAAGATCGGGTCATCGAAGATATTGACAATCTCGCGTTTTTGCAGATCCAGCACAGCCCAGACACTCTTACATTGCCCGATGAGTTTGTCGCCGCTATAGATCCGGAAATTACGGGTACTCAGCATATGTGCGTTGCTCTCGATCCAAGTCTCGAACCGCACTTTCTCGCAATGAGTCGGCAACTCATACATTTCCAGACTCAGCCTCGTTAGAATCCACGTCAGCCCTTTGGGATGCAGTTGAGCAATACCAAACCCCAACTGATCCGCTACTGTTCCTGCCACTTCCAACAGGTAGTTCTCCAGATTGAAGAGACGCAGTTTTTTATTGCCGTCCACTTCCTGGTATTTGATCTCGTATTCGTAGTTGTATTTCATTTTTTCGTGATCACGTAATTACGTAATGACGTAATAATTATTAACTTTCAACTTTTAACTTATTTGAGCCAGCGGTCGAGCCAGTTGCGGAACTCGCGTTGCCAGAGGATGCCGTTCTGGGGTTTCAAAACCCAATGGTTCTCGTCCGGGAAGATGAGGAGTTCGGCAGGCACGCCGCGCATCTTGGCGGCATCGAAGGCAGCCATGGCTTGGTTAGCAAGGATACGGTAGTCTTTCTCTCCGTGGATACAGAGAATAGGGGTGTCCCATTTATCCACGAACTTATGCGGACTGTTGGCAAAGGTACGCTGTGCGATCTTGTTGTCTTTCTCCCAATAAGCACCGCCCATATCCCAGTTGGCGAACCATTTTTCCTCGGTTTCGAGGTATTGCATCTCCATGTTGAAGATACCATCGTGTGCGATGAACGCTTTGAAGCGTCCGTCGTGGTGACCTGCGATCCAATAGACACTGAAGCCACCAAAAGATGCACCCACACAGCCCAGATGGTCTTTGTCCACATATGGCTCTTTGCAGAACTCGTCGATTGCCGTGAAATAATCCTTCATACACTGACCACCGTAGTCACCGGAGATCTCTTCATTCCACTCCATGCCGAAGCCCGGCAGACCACGTCTGTTCGGAGCGACGATGATATAATCACCGGCAGACATCATCATAAAGTTCCAACGGAAAGACCAGAACTGTGAAACAGGACTCTGCGGACCTCCTTCACAATAGAGGATCGTCGGGTATTTCTTAGACGGGTCGAAATGCGGCAGATAGATGATCCACGTCAACATCTGCTTTCCGTCCGTCGTCTTCTGCCAGCGGGGCACAACTGTTGAGCGCTCTATCTGGTTGTAGATATTATCGTTCTCATGCGTCAGTTGCGTCAGTTCAATATAACCGTCGATTTTCTCGAGGGCCTTTGCGATGTCTAATTTGCAGACTTCGTTTGCCTCTCTCATGGAGTGACGAAGCAAATAAGCATAATGGTCGCTTACATCTCCCAGAGCCACATCGAACTGTCCTTCGGTCATCTTGGCACACCATCCTTCCAAGCCCATTGCCCACAGATGAACGGTGCCTTGTATCACGGCTGTGCCGAGCAAGACGGAGTCATTATACCACGCGAACTCATCGATATTGGTGTCGAGGAAATGGCTGATAAATTTCTTTTCTCCCGTCTCCATGTTCATCGCTATCAGTCGATTCTCGTCACTCTCATAGCCGTCTCTTGCCATGGACTGCCAAGCTATCCATTTGCCATCGGGCGAATAGGAAGGGTTGGTGTCATAGCCACCATTGTCCGCTGTGATGTTACGTTCCTCGTGCGTGCGAACATTATAAAGGTAGATATCGCTGTTCGTTGAAATAGCGTAGTCCAAGCCGGTTTTCTTGCGGCAGGTATAAGCTATCTCTTCGTTATTCGGATTCCAAGCCAACTGCTCGATGCCACCAAACGGTTTCATCGGGCACTCGAAAGCGGTTCCCTCCAAGATATTGTGGCATTCACCAAGTTTGGCGGATTTGATTCGCTCGCCCTCACCGTAGTACTCGATCTGTAACTCACAAACGAAAGGCTGCGGGGCAGTTTCTGTCCATTCATCCCAGTGTTTGTACATCAGATCCTCGTGCATGTGTCCGGTAGCCAAGGGCAGGTCGGGATACTTATCTGCGGTCGAAGGAACCGTTTTAACCTGCTTGATCAAGATTACTCTGTCGCGCATAGGGGAGAGGAGGAATCCTTCTACGTTATCCGCTCCCTCTACCTTCACTTCCTCTTTGTCTCGGCGGAGATAGAGCTGTCCGTCTTTGAGATAAGCGAGCCATCCGCTGCAACCAAACCACGCCGGTTCAGAGCCCACAAACTCATCGAAAACCTCCAATTCGCCTTCTTTGGAGAACTGGTCGCATAGCCGAATCCACGAAGTACTTCTGTTTCCTCTACGCTGTAATAGCTGACGGTATACGCGAGCCATCCGGTCTCGATGTCACATTTCACACTACCGATACGCCCCATTGCCCACAGACCTTCCGGTGTCAAACGACCACCTTCAATAGTGATTTGCGGCTTGGTAATAGGAGCCTTACCTTCTTCTGCTTTTTGGCAACTGGTGCCCACTAAAGCCAATGCTGCCATAATGAATAGATGTATTTTTTTCATTGCTTTCTATAAAAATCGTGCAAAGATAGTGAAAAATTTCTTTTTATGCAAATAAATGCGATTATTTTTCACTAAATTTTGCATATCTGCAAAAAAATTCGTATCTTTGCACAAATTTTTACGGATTATGGAGAATAATAGTATTGAGTTGGCTCTTTTGGAGCCGGAAGAACGCGAATTGGTGGAATATGTCTATAATACTATTCCGGCAGAGGATCGCGGCGAACTGACAGCGGATGATATCCTGACAGTGCTTGATCTGATGGACGATTATCTGGAGGAGCAGGGCTTGCTCAAGGAGAATGCCGAGACGGGTGAAATGGAGTATTTGGACGGCGAGGTGGATGAGACCGAGCAGTTGAACTATGTCCTTGCTGCGATGAAAGAAGACGGACGTTCTATCACCGGTGTGCAGATACAGTTGATTCAGGATGCCGAGCTTCAGTATGGCATCGAGCATGGCTATTACGAGGAGGAATAAATTGGGAAAGATAGCTACTATAGGTTTCTTTGACGGCGTACACGGGGGACACCGTTTTCTGTTTGAGCATTTGCGTAAGGAGGGTACTAAGCGTGGTCTTGATCCCCTTATCGTGACGTTCGATACGCATCCTCGTGCTGTGCTGCAAAGCGATTATGTGCCGCAGTTGTTGACTTCTTTGGATGAGCGAAAGGCGTTGCTAAGTGCCTTTGGAGAGGTAAAAATATTGCCATTCGCAGAGATTCAAAGTCTTACGGCAGCTGAGTTTATGGCGCAACTGAAGGACGAATATGATGTCCAAGTGCTGCTCATGGGGTACGATCATCGGTTTGGCTCAGACCGTTTGCAGCATCCTCAGGATTACCGCCGTATAGGTGAGTCCATCGGGGTAGAGGTGCTTACGATGCCTGAATATACAGAGGGAGAGTGGCATGTTTCTTCGACGGAGATTCGTACTGCGTTGGAGACAGGAAACGTAGCAGTAGCCAATGAGCTATTAGGTCGTCCGTATAGTTTGTGCGGAACGGTCGTACATGGTGTGGGGCTTGGTCATACAATCGGTTTCCCGACGGCGAACATTAAACCTCTTGACCCACATAAGATCATTCCGAGGACAGGTGTCTATGTGGCATCGGTAAATACGCCGTCGATGGACAATGCGCCTGCTTTTCTCTATATCGGAACCAACCCCACACGCAATCGATCGGATGTAACATCTCATCCGTCAGAGGTGTTCATTGAGGTTCATATTCCGTCGTTCAGAGGGGATTTGTACGGACGCACATTGGAGATCCGCTTCTTGCGGTTGTTGCGTGAAGAGAAACGATTTAATTCCTTGGAGGAACTGAAAGCCCAGATCAAGGCTGATATTGATAGCACCCTGCGTCAGGTTTGACATTTTTGCGACTGACACTATCTCGGTCATAAGGGCAGGGCAGGGCAGTGATACTATCTCCTGCACAACGAGCAGGACTGAGGCTGTCCAGATGAAAATCATAATACACGTATTCCTTGTATTTGAAATAAGTATTGCGGAAAACGGCTTTGTCCGTTTTCTGCCAATACGTGTTGTTCTCAGCGTGCGGAACCGCAAGACTGTCGGTCTTCAGATAATTGCCGATGAAAGAGCCGGTATAGTATTGGTCAAAAGGCGTAGCCACCACCAGTTGGTTAGCACGCATTCCGGTGACGATACAGTTACGGAACGAGGTGACGGTAGCCGGTTTCTCTTTGCTCAGATTATCGATATAGACGGCCGCGGTGTTCTCGTTCACCGCGGACTGAATACGCACGTCCGTGTTGCCGAAATAAGAGGCAACCGTCGTATGGAGGAAGTCATGCTTACCACCTGCGCAATACACGCAGTACGAAGCACAGTTGCTGATTTCGGTATTGACCACTTTCGCGTTCGTACGAACCAGCACAAGTCCGTAGAGCGTGTGATTATGAATACGGCAAGCATTGAGCGTCAGTTGCGGCAGCGCGCCCTCGTTGAAACCGGCACAGTAGAGACCGACGTTACCGGACAATATATCCACGTATTCAAATCGCCAAGTACGCGAAGTCTCGGCTTGCAGGTAGAAGCCATTCCAACTACCGCCCGCATAGAGGTAAGGTACATCTTTGAAGAGGTGGTCCAAACGGTCACCACGAATAACAATCGGTTTGTCTTTGGTTCCCACAGCATTGACGTTTCCTAAAGCAATGATACATGCTCCGGAGTGCATATAGACCGTAGCTCCCGGGCGTATGGTCAGCGTTCCTTCCACCACCAAGGTATCGTAGATAAGCGTCGGTTTGGAGGCAGAGAGGGTACAAATGATTTTTGAGGTACGTCCGCAGCCGGGTTTACCGATACGCGTCACGTCCTGTCCGTACGCCTCCAGATGGATGTCCTGCGTAGCATCATTGGCGAGATGAAAACGCAGCCGGTCGGTTACCAAAACAGGCAGGTTGCTTTTGGTGGTGTCGATATCCGTACGGACAAAGACAAAGAGACTGTCTCCGCCGTTGAGCGTTATGTCCTTCAGCAGCGACAAGTCGGCTTCTCCGTCCACGTTGACGCGGAACGAAGTACCATCATCTAACCATATACGGTTGATACGGATGGCGTTCTTATTGCGGTTATAGACCATGATCTGCGCAGTGGCACTACCTTGCGCCGTGAAGACGGTATCAAAATGAAGTGTGTCGCACGAGAAAGTGAGACGCAATGAAGGATCATTGCTTACCTTGTACTCGCGGCAGCTTACCAACGCGCAGATGGATACTATGAGAAGGAGGATCTTACGCATTTATTCGAAATTGAAGGTCAGACATATACTATGACTCGTGAGTTTCTTGAGGGCGTCGGTATAGAAGGCATCTTGCGGTGCTAACTCCATACGTCCGTCGGAAGGGTAGAGTTGGTTCGCAAAGCCTATTCGGTACGTGATCTCGGGGCAGAACTTAAACCAGCGGAAATATAAATCCACACCAAATCCGACCTCGCAGAAATAGTCCATCATCTTAAGTAAGACCGGTTTATCGCGGTCACGGCTCACGTTGAAGCTGACGCCTCCACCGCCGATGACGTACGGACGGTAGTTACCTTCGCGTGCTGCCGACCATTTGAGCAGCAGAGGCAGGTAAACCGGCATAGCCAACACGTCAATATGCTTGCCGAACTTACCGGGTGTGCCTTGTACAGGATTGCCGGACTCGGTCTTGTAATTGAGTGTGCGGCTTGTGAACATGATACCCGGACAGAAACGCAAGTTCAGGTATTTGCATAAACGCAGGTCGCTGATGAAGCCCACGTGAAAACCCGGCAGAATTGTACTCACTCGTGCGTGGTAAATCTCCGTCTCACCGGTAATCGGGTTCGCTATGGGTATTTCGCTATCCGTTACGCTGAACGTAGAGAAGTTCAGACCTAATTGGAAACCGATATGCACTAACCGGTCATCGATGTACGGCTTATTCTGTGCCTGCTGTGCCCATAACGGAGCGCATAGTGCCGAAAATACCGTACACAATCCTAATACTATGTATCTAAAATCTGTCAATTTTCAAATTTCAAATTTCAAAGCTCAACTATTCCTCCATATTACTATTTCCGCTATCATCGAAATCATCGTTGCCGCCTAAGTCTCCTTCCGGTCTGCCACGACGTTTGCCGCTTTGGTTACCGAAGTTATAGGTCACGGTGAAACTGATTGAACGGCTATGCCATCTGTTCTCGCTGAATTGCCAGAAGCCTTCGCCCCACGTAGTGTTACGACGAGCACGGCTATCCAAGAGGTCGCGTACATTAAGCGCAAGAGCCAGCTGTTTGTTCAAGAGGGTATAACGCAGACCCACATCAATGGAGTAGCTATGACTTGTGGTTCCTTGCGCTACCACACGCGGCGAGCGGTACATTCCCGTTAACTGACCGCTGAAATTCTTGGTAAACAAGAACTGCGCATTGATGCGAACCGAGCCTGCGAAGATATTCTGCCCCGACAGGTTAACGGGTATAGTGTCGCCCAAATGGTACATGGTCTCATGTACGGCTCCGACGTTGTTCCAATAGAAATTGGCACTGGTGGTGAGTTGCAGCAACTCGCCGAAGAGGCGGTTTTTAGCTACCACTTCGATACCCAATTCCTGACGTTTGGCTACGTTGAGATACGTATTCTTCATCGTTTTGCCGTCCATGTATTTGATGTTCTGCACAGCTCCCTCACGGTATTTCCAGAAGACTCCGGCAGAGAGGGTGTGGCGTTCCCAAGTCTTGAGGTAGTTCAGCTCCAAGTTGTTGGAATAAGCGGGCAGCAAGTCCACGTTACCGTAACTGATGTTCGTACTATCACTCATATCCATACGCGGGTTGAGTTGGTGTCCGCGAGGACGATTGACGCGGCGGGTATAGTTGAGTTGTAACTCATGCCCGTGTCCGAAATCATAGCTGATATACGCACTCGGGAAGAGTTGGAAATAGGCGGTATCCTTCTTTCCAGGGAAGGGTGCATAGGAATCCTTAACGGCTCCTGTGCCATCTTTGTACTCCGAATCGAGGTGACGCATGTAGTACTCACCGCGCAGACCAACTTGTATGGACAGTTTGTCCCAGAAACGGTTGCCGTACGTCAAATAGATAGCGTGGTTTTGCGTAAGTCCTCGAAAATCAGCGTAGTACGGGTACAACTCACCTGTGTGATTGCCGTCGGCATCATCGTTATAAGCGTCCGCATAATTGCTGCTCCATCCTCGTGTATAGTTATAACCGGCTTCCAAACGGCTCTGCTGCGTCGGTTTCCATTCGTAGTCGGCTTTGATGTCGATGCTGCGATCCTTGTTACGGGTCGTTTGGCTCTGATAATTCGTCTTTTCTGCCGGAAAACGCTCTGTCTGACGGTAGTCCAAGTCTTGATTCCAACTGAACTCGTTGTACGTACCGCTCACTTGCAGTTTATGGTTGTCTTGCTCGAAGGTATAATCCAAGGTGGCATTTCCTCCCGGATGACTACCAACGCCCGATTGATAGCGCTCAAAGTCACGTGTTGTGTTGCCGGCTTTGTCCGTAAGCAAGTATGTACGGGTGTTGGTGTTTCTGTTATTGAACACCTTCGGGTCGCTTACCATGCCAAATCCCGAGACGCCGATGGTGTGACCTTGCGCTACATGGAAATTGAGTCCGGCGCGTGCGAACATTCCACCGCCTTGGTGTTTCTGGACACCCTCTTGCTCCAAATGGCTCTTAATCAAGGTACTATCCAATTTCTTGCTACCTGTTCCGGTGAGGTCATAACGGTCGGTTTTGCTACCACCATTACTGGTGTGATAGCGGTAACCGACGTTGAAATAGCCGTCCACGATACCGGAGTTGAAATTGATATTAAAGCCCACGTTAGCACCCGGAGGGGTATTCCAAGGCTTGGCAAGCGAGTAGTCGATACCGGCTTGTACGGAACCGTAATAACCTGCGGCACGATCTTTCTTCATGACCAGATTGATGATACCCGAAGTGCCTTCCGGACTGTATTTGGCAGAGGGATTGGTGATCAGTTCGATCTTCTCGATCGTTCCGGCAGGCATCTGCTGGAGTACTTGTCCTCGGTTCTCGGAATTGAGTCCAGCGGGTTTGCCGTTGATCCAGATTTCCACATCCTCGGAGTTACGCAAAGAGATGTTTCCTTCCTGATCCACATCTACGGACGGGATGTTCTCCAAGATCTCCGAGACGCTGGCTCCTGCCGAAGCGATATTCTGATCCACGGTGAATACTTTCTTGTCCAATTCAAAACGCATGGAACTGCCTTGTGCCACCACTTCTACGTCTTGAAGCGTTTGTGCATCTTCTTTGAGCGCAATACGTCCCACGTTCATCGGCACTCCGGCTACTTTGATGGTCTTGCGTTGCTCGCTGTAACCCATGAATGAAACGACCAGCGTGTAGTTGCCGTTCTTGAGATCCAATGTGAAGTTTCCCCTCTCATCGGTAATAGTACCGGTGACAAGTTTTCTTTGCGTATTGTCGCCTTGTACTTTCTCGACGCTGACATTCGCAAAGTCAATCGCTTGCTTTGTTCCTGCGTCAATAACTCTTCCTGTTATCTCCACTGCCATGACGCAGAGCGTACTCATTGTCAGCCATATGATAGAGCATAGTCGTTTCATAAAGTGTTTACCATTTCGTTTTAAGCCTTGACGTGCTCCAAAAGCCATTCCACCGCTTCTGAATATCCGTCTGTGCCTTTTCCTATAATTGTATGTGCGCACACGTCCGTGAGCAGGCTCTGTTGCCTGAACGGTTCGCGTTTTGTAATGTCGCTTATATGTACTTCCACTACCGGTATACGGCTGTCCTCAACGGCATCGCGCAGCGCTACACTCGTGTGGGTGTAGCCGCCCGCGTTGAGTACGATACCAATATATTGGTCGTTGGTCGTTAGTCGATAGTCGTTAGTCCATGATTCTTGGTCGTTGGCTTCCTGAATCCAGTCTATGAGGTCGCCCTCATGGTTCGATTGACGGTATTGGAAATGGGTATCCGGCCAGCGTCGCTGGATATCCAACAAAATCTGTGCCATTGTGCGCGTACCATATATATCAGGCGCGCGTAAACCCAAACGGTTCAGATTCGGTCCGTTGAGAATTAAAATTTTCAATTATCAATTACCAATTATCAATTATCTTGCTCCATTAACAGCCAAAAGGAACTCATCATTGTCCTGCGTACGCTCCATATATGCTTTGAGTTTCTCCATCGCTTCCTGACCGTTCATATCGCTGAGTTGCTTGCGGATCTGCCACATGCGGCTCAGTACGTCTGCCGGTAAGAGCAGGTCGTCACGACGGGTGCTCGAAGCAGGTATATCCACAGCCGGGAAGATGCGGCGGTTAGCAAGCTTACGATCGAGCTGCAACTCCATGTTACCGGTTCCTTTGAACTCCTCAAAGATGAGGTCATCCATCTTCGAACCGGTCTCAGTAAGAGCAGTAGCGATGATGGTGAGACTACCGCCGTTCTCGATGTTACGAGCAGCTCCGAAGAAACGTTTGGGTTTGTGAAGCGCTTGAGCTTCCACACCACCGGAGAGCACTTTTCCGCTCGAAGGAGCTACGGTGTTGTATGCACGAGCCAGACGGGTGATAGAGTCGAGTAGGATGACTACATCGTGTCCGCTCTCCACCAGACGTTTGGCTTTCTCGTGAACGATATTCGCTACGCGAACGTGGTTCTCGGCAGGCTCATCAAAGGTCGAAGCGATCACTTCGGCATTGACGCTACGCGCCATGTCGGTTACCTCCTCCGGACGCTCGTCGATGAGCAGAACGATCATATAGACCTCGGGGTTGTTTTTCAGAATAGCGTTTGCTAACTCCTTGAGCAGCACGGTCTTACCGGTCTTCGGCTGCGCTACAATGAGTCCGCGTTGACCCTTACCAATAGGCGAGAAAAGGTCAATCATACGGACGCTGAGCGAGTCGTTATGACCCGTACAGAGTTTGAATTTCTGATCCGGGAAGAGCGGCGTGAGGTTCTCAAAAGCGACACGTCTCTTAGCGAGTTCAGGCGACAGACCGTTGATGCGGATGACCTTGTCCATCGGGAAGAACTTATCCGGCTGCGGGTTCACGCGAATAGAGCACTCTACAGTGTCACCGGGTTTGAGTCCGTATTGACGCACCTGATCCTTGCTCACGTACACATCGTCCGGGCTTGGCAGGTAGTTATAATCCGCCGAGCGCAGGAATCCATATCCGTCCGGAGCTACTTCCAGCGTACCCATAGCAATCACGTTCTCGCCCAGATCCGGCATGACGAACTTCGTCTCTTCCTTCTCCTCTTCCTGTTCAAAAGGTATCTCTTCCTGTGCAGCAGGAGTCTCTTCTTTTACCACAGGTGCTTCTTCCGGAGCAACGGTCGCTGCCACGGGTTGTACTTTCCTCGGTCTTCCGCGTTTCTTAGCCGGTTGCTCAACTACGGGAGCTTCGTTTGCGGCTTGTGGCTCTTGTGCCGGAGTCGGTACTTCTGCCTGCTCTGCGTTAACGGCTTCTGTTCTCACATCTTCTGCCATCGGCTTAGCAGCAATCACCGTCTTGTTGGGCTTGTGGTTGTTTGCCTTGAGGTCTTCCTGCATCTTAGCCATCTCCTCTTTCTCGGAACCGACAGTAGCTAATACTTGTTCGCTCTTGAGGTTAGAGGTGTTCACCTTGGCTGCATTGCGTTTCACACCGCGGGCACGCTCACGTTTACTGGGCAAACCGGCTGCCTCACGGGCATCCTCTTTGGCTTGAACCACTGCTGCGCGGTTGTCCGCTTGCGCGTCTAAGATAGCGTAACTGATCTCACGTAATGATTGGCTGCGTCGAGGTTTAAGACCCATACTAACCGCAATCTCACGTACTTCGTCGAGCGTCATACGCTCGAGTTTTTGTAATTCGTATTGCATAAATCTAATAATAAATATTCATGGAAAATTCAAAAAAAAGAATGCCTTTTTTCAAATCGGGTGCAAAGGTACGAAAAAAAATCCATATATGCAAATTTTTGAGGCGGAAAATGTCTTTTTTTGTAAAGAATTGTGCATACATGCTTGCGTATGTCAAAAAAAAGTTGTACCTTTGCAGCCGCAATGGAAACTATAGCAGCTATATCGACGCCGTATGGTGTGGGAGGAATTGCCGTCATCCGTGTTTCGGGAGAGAAAGCTCTTGTTATTACGGATACGCTTTTCCGTGGACGGGTGTCTCTGACGGACACTTCAGCTAATACCGTTCGTTATGGACAGATTGTGCGTGACGAGGAGGTGTTGGACGATGTGTTATGTTCCGTTTTTCGTGCCCCTCATTCGTTTACGGGTGAAGACACCGTGGAGATAGCTTGTCACGGTAGTCTCTATATCCAGCAGACCTTGCTGCAATGGTTGATAGATGCCGGTGCTCGTATGGCGCAACCGGGTGAGTTCACCCGTCGGGCGTTCCTCAACGGTAAGATGGATCTGACTCAAGCTGAAGCTGTAGCGGATCTCATTGCCTCGCAGAGCAAGGCGGAGAAAGACTTGGCATTGAGTCAGTTGCGCGGTTCCGTTTCCAACGAACTGGCGTCTCTTCGTGAACGGTTGCTTCATTTCACCTCCTTGGTGGAGTTGGAGTTGGATTTTGCGGACCATGAGGAATTAGAGTTTGCCGATCGTTCGGAGTTATCCCAATTAGCCGATGAAATCGAGCAAAAGTTACAGTCGCTTATCTCTTCGTTCCGCACAGGTAACGCTATCCGAAACGGTATACCGGTCGCTATCGTGGGTGCGCCTAATGTGGGCAAATCAACCCTTCTCAACGCGCTCTTGGGCGAGCAACGCGCGATCGTGAGCGATATACAAGGAACCACGCGCGATACGATTGAGGATACGCTTATCATCGATGGCATCCTTTTCCGTCTTATCGACACCGCAGGAATGAGAGAAACCTCCGATGTCATCGAGCAAATGGGAGTGGAGCGTAGCCGAAAAGCAATGAAGAATGCGCAGATCGTCATCTATGTAATTGACGATTGGACGATTGACGAGGTACGATTGATGGACGATTGGACCAAAGGGACGATTATTAGAGTGCTCAATAAGGCGGATTTGTTAATGGGTGAGAGGATGAGAGGATTAGAGGATGAATGGATTCTCATTTCTGCCAAGAACGGCGAGATAGAACCGCTCAAACGTGAGTTGGTGAGGGTAGCCAAGGAGACGATGAGTACTTCTGCTGTCATGCTTTCCAATGCGCGCCATTATGAGGCCATCAGTCGTGCGCACGAAGCGATCCTCCGAGTGCAGCAGGGTTTGCATGACGGTCTCTCCGGCGAACTCCTTTCGCTTGATCTGCAAGACTGTCTCTCTGCGCTCGGCGAAGTAACAGGTCAGATCACTAACCAAGAAGTCCTCTCCAACATCTTCAGCAAATTCTGTATCGGCAAATAAATGAACAAATGGTAAATGATTAAATGGTAAATAATATGATATTATCCATGACCGGCTACGGAAAGGCCGAAACAACTTTCCGAGGGAAGAAACTGATCTGCGAAATCCGTTCGCTGAACTCCAAATCGATGGATCTGTCGGTTCGTTTGGCGTCGCAGCTCCGTGCGCATGAGTTAGACATCCGAACGATCATTACCCAGCGTCTCGAACGCGGTAAGGTTGATCTCGCTATTTCAGAAGAAAACACCCTTTCGCAAGGAGAGGGACAGAGTAGTATTAATCCCATTAACTGGCAGGCTGCCAAAGAGTACGCCTCGCAATACAAGGCTCAAATGGGCGTTGCGGAAGTGCCAACAGAAGTGATGGCGGCTATTCTTCGGTTCCCGGATGTGCTGAAAGTGCAGGAAGACACTTCGGATCTGACGGACGAGGAGTGGAGCAACGTACAAGCGATGCTCAACAAGGCAATCGATGCTTTCATCGCTTTCCGTTCGCAAGAAGGTCTTTCGCTGCAAAATATGTTCACCGAAAAACTCGATGGAATCGCTGATTTGTTAGCGCAAGTGGAGCCGTTTGAGAAGGGCAGAGTAGCCAAGATCAAAGAGCGCTTGGAAGCCAACCTCGCGCAGCTGAGCGCTCAGACACAGGCGGAGATTGACCGCAACCGTCTGGAGCAGGAGATGATCTATTATCTGGAGAAACTGGATATCACAGAAGAGAAAGTGCGTCTGACGAACCATATTAAGTATTTCCGCGAGACGATGGCAAGCGAGGGTAGCGGTGTTGGCAAAAAGCTCGGTTTCATCGCACAAGAAATGGGTCGCGAGATCAATACGCTCGGTTCCAAATCGAACCAAAGCGAGATGCAGATCATCGTCGTTAAGATGAAAGACATCTTGGAGCAAATCAAAGAGCAAGTTTTGAACGTGTTATGATTTATATCTTTTGTGCGCCTTCGGGCAGCGGTAAATCGACCATGGTGAAGCATCTGTTGACGATGCACCCGGATAAGTTTGAACTCTCGGTTTCGTGTACTACGCGTCCTCCGCGTGGTCAGGAGGTTCATGGCAAAGAGTACTATTTCATCTCCGTTGAGGAGTTCCAGAAACGTATAGAAAACGACGATTTCATCGAGTATCAGCAGGTCTATGACGGCTTGTATTACGGTACGTTGAAAGAGGAGATTGACCGTATTGAGGCTTTGGGACGTGAGGTGCTTTTTGATGTTGATGTCAAAGGCGGTTTGAACCTCAAGAAGATCCTTGGTGACAAAGCGACTTCTATCTTCATCTGTCCGCCGTCGATTGAAGAGTTGCGCAGACGTCTTGAAGGACGCGGAGACACAAGTCCGGAGATGATAGAGAAGCGTTTGGCAAAAGCGGAAGAGGAACTCTCCTATAAGCCTTATTTCGACCGTGTGGTCATCAACGATGAACTCACGCACGCCTTCGAACAACTTGATGCCATCATCGATGAGAATAATTAATTTATAATTCACAATTTATAATTTACAAAGCGTCCTACAGACTATGGTACAAACGTAGTAGAAAGTACAAATCTTAATACTTAGTACCAAACTCGTAAAGTCCTTTGTGAATTGTTAATTGATAATTGTTAATTGAAATGCGCAGCATCGGCATATATGGCGGCAGTTTTAATCCCGTGCATTTCGGGCATGTGGGATTGGCTAAATGGGTCATTGAGAACACAGATCTCGATGAACTATGGCTCATGGTGAGCCCGAATAACCCGTTGAAACCGGCAAATCTTCTTGCTCCGGAAGGCGAGCGTCTGGCGGCTGTGAGCAAAGCCATCAAAGACATCCCGCATGTCAAAGCCTCGGATTTTGAATTCTCTCTGCCTCGTCCGTCTTATACAGCGAATACCTTGCGCGAGTTGCAGAAAGCGTATCCTGATGCCGATTTTACCCTCATCATAGGAGAAGATAATATCGCTATTTTCGATCGTTGGCGCGAGTATGAGTTCATCCTCGCTAACTTCCGTATTTTCGTTTATCCTCGAAGAGAGAATCTGTCCGACGATGGTCTAACAGCGAAGCGTTCTAACAGTCCGAAGGACGGTCTAACAAGGCAGTGGTCTGACAGCGTAGCGGTCAAGGAGATCCGCTATCTTAGCGGAGCTCCATTATTCGACATCTCCTCCACACAAATCCGAAACCAACAAGCAAAAGCCTATGTATAATCAAGTAGATTGGAGTATTTACCTTTGTGCTGACCGTGAGCGTCAGTCGCGTGCGATCCCTAAGGGATTAGATCATCGCTCTGCGTTTGACAGCGATTTCGGTCGTGTGATCTTCTCTTCCGCGGCACGCCGTATGCACGACAAGACGCAGGTCTTTCCGCTTTCCGGCGGAGATAGTGTGCATACGCGTCTGACGCATTCGATGGAAGTGTTGTCAGTGGCTCAATCGCTCGGAACTGATTTCTGTCGGGACGAAGAAGTAGTGCGCACGTATGGCGAAAAGGTCGCTCATCTCTTGGAACAGCAACTACCGGCGATTCTTCGTACGGCGGCTTTTGTGCATGATATAGGCAATCCGCCGTTTGGACATTTCGGCGAACAGATCATAGGCACTTATTTCTCCGATGGAAACGGCAGAAACTACCTCTCCGACTTGACGGAGGAGCAGCCGTTCGACTTCACGCAGTTTGACGGCAATGCGCAGGGATTTCGTATTCTGACGAGGATGCCTTACCTCAATGACCTCAACGGGCTCAATCTGACGTACGCTGTCTTGGCGGCTTCGCTCAAATATCCGAACTGCGGCAGTAAGAACAAAAAAGGTGGAGCGTCGGTTCATAAACATGGTGTCTTCTCGTCCGAAGCGGATGTACTGGGACGTGTGGCAGACGCTTGTCGGCTGCGTCGTGCGGACGGAACGATCAAAAGGCATCCCTTAGCTTTTTTAGTAGAAGCGGCAGACACGATCTGTTATCGCTCCATGGATCTCGAAGACGGTATTCAGAGCGGCATGTTGAGTTTGGACGAAGCCTTGCGTTTCTTAGGTCTAACGCCCTCTCAAGACACACCCGAACGGGCTTTGGTCAATCTCCGTGTAGCTATCATCGGCGAACTGACGAAATACGCATTGCAGCGTTTTATGGCGAATCTGGAAGGTATCGATATGGGTACCTTTGATGAGGAACTGCTGGACGGCAACGAGCTTTGCGAGCAACTCGGCAAACTGGAGTTCGAACGTATCTTCCGTCATGACACCATCGCTCAAGCGGAACTCAAAGGCGCGCAAGTAATGAACTCAATCTTGGATCGTGTACTTCCTTTGCTTATGGCTCCGAAACCCGATTGGCGTCTGAATGCCATCATCTCACCCAGCATGACGCGTCTTGTGTTGGCAGAAGAATACCAAAAGCGCGTATCTGCAAACCCTGACCACAACGCATCTGCAAATCCCTCCTCAAATCCTGTTCCTTTGACGGAACTCTCATATCTCAGTACATACAACCGTCTGCGTCTCATCATCGATTGGCTTTCCGGCATGACCGACCGTTACGCCCTTGAAACGTACCACCGCCTCTTAGCGCTGTAAGACCAATTATGCCGAAAAAGTTGTAAAAAACTTGCGTATATCAAAAAAAAGTTGTACCTTTGCAGCGATTTTACTCCGAGAATGGTTGCAATTGCAACTAAATCCGTAATAACATAAAAGATAGATATGGATATACTAAGAAATGATTATGTAGAGCAAATAGCATCCAAGAGTTGGAATGGTAAAGTAAAGATAATCACCGGCATACGTCGTTGTGGTAAGTCTTATCTACTTTCACACCTTTACAAGCAATACTTACTTCAACAGGGTGTGGAAAATGACTGTTTCGTTGAGATTGACTTAGAGCCCCAACGCAACATTGCGTATCGTAATCCAAATACGTTGTATGATTATGTCATGTTGAAATGTCAAGACAAGAATCGCAAGTATTATGTCTTCATCGATGAAATTCAGCTATGTTATAAAGTCAAAAGCACCGATATTGATGAATCTTTGGTTCCTGAAGAGGATAGAGAATTGCTATATACTACTTTCTATGATATCTTAAATGGACTACGAGCGGAGCCAAATATGGATATCTATGTCACCGGCAGTAATAGCAAAATGCTATCCACGGATATTGTTACTAATTTCCGTGACCGAGGGTGCGAAATCAAAGTATATCCGCTGTCTTTTGCCGAGTATTATGCTTATTCGGGATTGGAAAAACCGGATGCTTTGGAGCAATATCTCTTGTATGGAGGTATGCCATTAGCCGTTTTGGAACCAGATAAGACGGCAAAGCGAAGATATCTTACAGATCTTCATAAAAACGTATATATCAAAGATATAGTTGAGCGATACAGACTGAAGGATGATGTCATAATAGACGGACTGACAGATGCTGTCTATTCAGCTGTTGGCTCTTTGACTAATCCTACTAAATTGGCGAATACCGTTGGTACTCTTTTAGCGCAAAAGACGACAGATAAAACGATAAAAGCCTATTTGGGGTATTTAGAGAATGCGTATCTTATATCCGTTGCAGAGCGCTATGATATCAAGGGAAAACGCTATTTTGAGAATATCAAGAAATACTATGCTATGGATTTGGGTCTGCGAAATGCACGATTGAATTTCCGCCAAATCGAGCGCTCCCATTTGATGGAAAATATGATTTTCAACGAGTTAGTTCGTCGCGGTTATAGTGTCGATGTTGGTGTTGTTGAGATCCAAAAAATGGTAGATGGCAAACGACAACAAAGCCAATACGAGATAGACTTTATTGTTAATATGGACGGAGACAAAATCTACATACAATCTGCACTCAACATTGACACCGAGACAAAAAGAAATCAAGAGACATTCTCGCTTCACCACACTAAAGACTCTTTCCGCAAGATAGTCATTTTAGATGGCAATGCGCTTCCATGGACTGATGATGAAGGGATTACATACATGGGTGTGATACCATTTTTACTATCCTCTCAATTGATTTAACAATTTACAATAGAGATACAATTAAGCGGTAAATCCAATTAGCGGTTTACCGCTTTTTTGTTGTATATTTTATATGCATCGCGCTCGCGCGCAAACATAACACATCAAACAACAAACATACTCCAATTACGCAGTAACATCGGTGTAACATCGGTCCAATCTCGATGGTATCACGAGGGAATCCTAGACCATACCCGTACTCATCCTGTACTCTCCGTGTACTTTCATGCTTAGGTGATGCTAAGGATTCGACAAGCACTTAGTAAGGTTAATGAATAACGAATGATTAAGGAATATATAAGGAATATATAACCTTTTCCGGTTTGAAAATGCCTGAGAGGTATAATAAAAAAATGACATGACACTTTTGACACTTTTGGCACTTTCTATCTTTTTGATAGTGATACCTGGATTTACATGTATCAAAATGACAGTAACCGAAAGAAAAAGTAGAGTATTATTGACATTTTGTAAGAAAGTGCCAAAGTGC
>JAFXWI010000089.1 GCA_017542915.1 Paludibacteraceae bacterium | reverse complement strand
GAATGAGCCTACATCATGGCAAACAAAGGCGGTGGTATCTCCGTGAAGTACATCCTTGACATGTAGCGTGACAATACTATCGCAGTCGGTATTGCGTTTGGAATAGTAGTTGTGTGTTGGTGCCGGATCGTCCTTCGTGTAGGGAGAGCCGTGCCATATGAATGCAGTCTCCGTGTCCGGGTTGTAATAAGCAGTCGTATCTCCTTTGAGCTCGGGCAGCTCTGTTAGTCTGAGTGTAACGATACTATCGCAACCGGTTACGTTAGAAGTGTATGTATGCGTAGGTGCGGGATCAGAAGCCTTGTAGTCAACGCCGTGCCATTCGAATGAAGTGCCAAAACAGTAGTAGGCTGTAGTATCTCCTATGAGTTTAGGATTAACAGGTATGTCGATAGTTTCCGAATAGGAACACCCGTGCGAGCCGCCGACGAAAGCAACGTTGAGACTGTGGCTTGTGTTGCTGATGTCTGCCTTGAGGCCGGAGATAGTTATCGCTTTCGTTTGAGGAGTTGCGCTGTTGGTCGTAAAATCCGTGCTTGTAACAGTCTCTTCGTCAATCGAAATGGTAAGAGTTCCGTCTTGGTTGACAAAATTCTGCACCTCTACTTCAACGTCGAAAGTCGTTCCATCGCAAGGAGTGGCATTATTGACCTTAATGGTTCCCAGTGAAGGCTTAGCAACAGAGGGAATATTTATAGCATTCGGACAAGCAGTCTTATATCCATCGAAGAAGACGTTGAGGTGGTGTGCTGCGTCGAAGTCCAATTTAAGCACAACTGGTTCCGCTGTGTGTGAGTCTGCATCGTTATCGGTTGTAATAGGTGCAAGTTCTGTGGACCCTTCATTTATATATATTGTCCGATTAAGGCCATTCGCGTAGCTGATAGTGAGTTCTATTTCATACTTATCATCACCACATTTATATTTAGGCTCGCCTACCACGACTCCCTTAATAACCGGAGCAAACGGAGCTCGCTGAAGTCCGAAACTTTCCCGGCAGCTATTTTCGCCATCAAAGACTATATTGAGCACGTGATCGTTTTTTCCATCCGCAGGAACACCTTCGTACTTAAGTCCTGTGAGTGTGATGAGACTGCTATTTGGTGTGATGTCTTTGATGGAGTCCGGAAGACCATCCACATTATAATAAAGCTTACCTTGCTGGTAGGTGTACTCCAAGTCGAAGGTCAGTGTCGTTGTTACATCCGTACAACTTGGTGTGTTGAATTCAGCATCGGGGACATAGATTGTCGGAGTGACAGGTTCTGTATATGAAACTTTCTTTTTGCATTTATCGGTAGCATTCTCGGCCTCCTCAAACCAGACCTCGAAGAAGTCGTCATCCGTATTGGTGTCTATCTCCTCGAATGTAACGGAATTATCTCCCTCATTTGCAGTAAAGGTCTTAGTTTGTCCTTTCCCTTGAACTGTAACCTCTTTGCTTTGTCCGTTAGTTACGACAAAATCTACTGTTACATTATACTTTGTTATGTCACATCCCATTTGGGCGGGAGTAGCCGTAACATTACTGATGGTCGGAGCAAACGGCGCTTTAAAGTCTTGGGTAAGGTTACAACTATGCTCACCATCAAACTCGATGTTAAATGTATGTTCGAGTCCGTCACCGGGGAGATCCGTAAATGCAATAGTTACGGGATTTTTATCATAACTGAACTCCTGCTTGGAATTTGAATCTATCCATGCAAATAATTTGCCGTTTTGGTTAATATGGGTGACATCGCATTTGACGGTATAGGTTGTTTTGTCACAAGCTGTTTCACCGATAGCGGGCCCGTTAGTAAGTTCTATATGCGGTGTCACGGGCTCCTTGTATTCGATGGTCCGTTTATGATTACAGTTATTCGCATTCTCAAACCAGATGTCAAAGTAATCTTTCTCAGCATCGGTCTCTATATCCTTGAACGTAACAGTATTCTTTCCTTCAACTGCGACAAAGGTCTTTGATTGCTCCTTGCCCCATACCGTCACCATACTGTCTTGCCCATTGGTGACATCAAAAGTGACAACAACATCGTACTTTGTGATGTCACATGCCATCTGCTTTGGGGTTGCTTCAATATTGCTTATCACCGGCGCAAAGGAAGCCTCGTATGTGATGTTCAATTCGCAGTCGTCTGTGTTATCTGTCCAAATACGATAGGTATGATCTTTTTTTCCGTCAGCAAGCAATCCCGTTATGTTGAGTGTCACATCGCTCTTTTCTGTTTGTGCGCCCGGATTTGGATTGGCAACCTCTATCGCAGCCCCGCCATCTACGCTCGCATAGAACTTTGTACCTTTCTGATTCGTGTAGGTGAGGTCTAGCTGAAGAGTATAGGTTGTCAAATCGCAATCCATGTCTTTATATGAACTGTCTGCCGAGATAGTCGGTTTTGCGGGAGCGGTGTATGTGCAGAGATGAGAGGGTTCGTCCTTGCATTGTTGTGCGCCTACGAAGAATGCTTTGAACGTATGTTCTGAAACAGGGTACTCCCAGGGCATTTCAAAGGTATAAGAAGCCTCTGTTGCGCCATATTCTGCAGCTTTCAGTATCTTCTCGTTGCCCGCCTCATCAGTAATAACAAGGTCCGAGTCTTGCGAATTAGTATAGTTGACCGTTATTTTTACTTTGTATTTTTCATCGCCGCATTTGTATGGCTGAACTTCTGCTGCGGTGGAGATGATTTTCGGCATGTATGGAGCATGCTCAGGAATATCATAATTGATAGAACAACCATGCGAGCCGTCGAAGTTGACGAAGAGTTTGTGACCCGTTTTACCATCAGCCGTAAGACCCGGGAAAGTTAATGTTACTTGATCTGGGGTGTCGCTTTCTATCGAGGTGTATATTGGCGCCGGATTGGCATCAATGCCATCCGCTTTCGCAGTTAATGTGCCGTTCTGATTCGTATAATTGATAACTGCAGTCAAAGAGACGGTGGGTATATCACAACTTACCGTTCCCCACGTCAGACTTTCTATGCTAATGGTAGGGGTAGCATGGGAATAATAGGAATACGATTTCGGATCTTTTGAGCAAACATTACCGTCATCAAAATAGACAATTAAATCATGGTTCTTGTTATCTACAGGCTGATCTTTCAAAACACCCGTGTACGAGGTTGTTTCATCTCCTATGTCCGAATGCAGAATGTGTGCTAACGGCGTCAATGTCTCGTCTGCGTTCTTCTCAAATATATACAAGTCACCTCGTGGATGCACAAAAGTGATGGTATAGTTGACATCCGCTTTCGTAACGTCACAACTAAGGGGTTGCTCAAAAGTAGCTCCGGTTATTTCACATTTGAGGTACTTGACGGGGAAGCGCTCGTAAGCAGCTATGTTGGAAGAGTGTGAAGTAACCGCTTCGAAACGAATATCATCCAAAGCGAAGTCATTACCAATGTTTTGATCACTTTGGTTGAGATTGATGACGCGAATGACTACATTCTCACTTGTCTCATCAGGCGTAGCGATAGAAGATCTGCCATGCCAATTGTGATCTTTAAAGTTCTTCAGGTTTATCTCGTGGCCGAGATTGGTCCATGTAGATCCGCCATTATAACTGATTTGGAACTGCAACCGGGCTCCGTTGTCCATCTGATCATAGGTGTTGATATTTGCTACCCAGAACGAGAACAAGTAACTGACACCTTTTTGTACTTTTAAGTTCGGGTTATTGGAGCCGCTTCTTGCTATCCATGCGGCTTGCTCACTACCATCGTATATCTTAGAGTCAAAAAGTCCGAAGTACGTACCTTCGTGGGCGGTTATATCTTGGTAGTCATGCCAAAAAGTTTTGGCATTATCCGTGATGGCATAACCTCCGGACTTTCCTGCGTTTCCGCCGGTATAGAAGTTCGTATTTCCTCTTCCCCAAGGATCATAATTACTCTCAAGATAAGTATCTTTGTCAGGATCTTCAAACGTACCATTGGAAATAAGGTTTCCTTCTGGGGCTGGTGGCTCATTGGTAGCCATGAATACATATTCAATGTCCTTTTCCTCGGTAGGTGCAGTAAATGTGATGTTTCGATTTTCTGGTTTTGCACCTGTTATTTTTGTGTCATCATCAGAATTGGTCCATTGGAAATACTTCGAATCCTGATTTCTGGGAGTAAGTGTGACGTCTTCGCAAGTGAACCGGATTAAATCTCGGTCATGTGAACCTTCAGCGCCTGTTCGTGTATTATTCCATATGGTAGGTTCTACAGACGGGGGACTGACAATAACGTAGCACACATCTTCACATTCAGAATTGCCATTTAGGAATTTGGCGTGTAGGGTGTAACTCTTTGTCGCTTTGGCATCAAAACCTTTGAGCTTGAATGTCTGCGGTGTTTTGACACTGCCGTTTGCGAAAATTACTGTATCAACGTCATCACACCAAACCTTCAAATCGCCGGCATTTACTTTATCATCAAAAGCAACCAATCCGTCTACTGCACAGGTCGAGTCGGTAACGTTTGCATCAGAGGCAACAGCAATAAAGGATGTTATCTTACATGCTCCGGGGGCTCCGGGGGAACAATCTTGGTTCAAACGAATACGTATCAAGCGGCACTTGGAAGGAGTGCTGCATTGGAAGAAGAAGTATTTGTCATAACCTGCAGCGCCTAAAGTAATATTGTAATTTCTTTCTCCCGGTTGAGTCCAGACATCAGTGCCGTGCAAGTTCTTCCATGAACTTCCATTATATTCAAACCATGAACTATTCTGCGTTTTGTCCGTGTACTCGCGATTTATGGGCGTAAGTTCATATTTGGATCCTGCTGCACTGGTACATATTTCTTCATCTTCATAAGCCCATGCGGACGGATTTCCTTCCGGGGCCGGAATATATGTAGCCCAAACGGACCAATCCGCATTATTCGTGAAGTTGTAAATATAGTTTTTGTAACTATCTATTGTAAGGTCACCTGTCTGATGATATACGTAGTACCTGTTCCCCGGTTGGCAACGAGCAAGAACAACATGTGTCCAATCGCGTGCACAATCCGAATTAATTTCTACATATGGAATCTCTCCTTTCCATTGTGCCTTAAGCCACCAATCGCTACCTCCATTCTTGAGTTGCACCCATAACTCAGCATCGTTTTTCCATGTGTTGAAATTAGGAGGTGTGCCGTTAAAATAGAGCCGCTCGCCAACTTCAAAATCGCGCGCGTGCAAAACGAGTGCTGAGCACAACAGAGCACATGATATTAGATATTTGGCAATATGTTTAATGTCTATTCTCACCACACTTCCTGCGGATGATCGGATTCTTTCTTCGGATAATCAATCGAGTAGTGCAATCCGCGACTCTCTTTGCGCTCCATAGCTTGACGGGTGATGAGATACCCGACATTAATCATGTTGCGCAACTCGCAAATCTCCTTGTCGGCTTTCACGCGTTTGAAAAGATCTTCCGTCTCTTCATACAACAGATCCAAACGTTCCCATGCGCGACGCAGACGCAAGTCCGAGCGAACGATACCGACGTAGGTAGACATAATCTGACCAACCTCTTTTACGTCCTGCGCAATCAACACACGTTCCTCGTTGCTCAGCGTGCCTTCGTCATTCCATGCGGGGATTTTCTCGTTGAAACCGTAGTTTTCTATTACGCTGAGGCTGTGTTTGGCGGCCGCATCGGCATAAACTACTGCTTCAATAAGCGAGTTCGAAGCCAAGCGGTTACCGCCATGTAACCCTGTGCACGAGCATTCGCCTACGGCATACAGGCGATGGATAGACGACTGACCGTCCAGATCCACTTTGATGCCTCCGCACATGTAGTGCGCGCAGGGCGCAACCGGGATATACTGCTTCGTGATATCGATACCGATACTCAAGCACTTTGCGTAGATATTCGGAAAATGATGTTTGGTCTCTTCCGGATCTTTATGGGTAACGTCCAAGCACACATGATCGATGGCATGAATCTTCATCTCGTTATCGATGGCACGAGCTACGATATCACGCGGAGCCAAACTTAACCTTGGGTCGTATTTCTGCATAAACTCCTCTCCGTTCGGCAGCCTCAATATACCTCCGTAACCGCGCATGGCTTCCGTGATAAGGTAAGCCGGATGAGTCTCTTTGGGATTGAACAGACTGGTCGGATGGAATTGTACAAATTCCATATCTTTTACCAATCCCTTCGCGCGATAGACCATTGCGATACCGTCTCCCGTAGCTATCTCGGGATTGGTCGTCGTCGCATATACAGCCCCCGTTCCTCCGGTAGCCATCAGCGTGATGCGACTCAAATACGTATCAATCTTTTGCGTCTTGGGATTCAATATATACGCGCCGTAACACTCGATATCCGGAGTCCTTCTTGTCACACGCACGCCTAAGTGGTGTTGCGTGATGATCTCCACCGCGAAATGGTTCTCCAGTACATCGATATGCGGGTTATTGCGCACCGCAGCCATCAGCCCGCGTTGAATCTCCGCACCGGTATCGTCAGCGTGATGTAGGATGCGGAACTCCGAGTGGCCCCCTTCGCGATGCAGGTCATACGCACCGTCTTCTTTCTTGTCAAAATTAACTCCCCACTTAACGAGTTCCTCGATACCCTTCGGCGCATTGCGAACTACCTGCTCTACAGCCGCTGGATCGCTAAGCCAATCGCCGGCTACCATCGTGTCGTGGATGTGTTTTTCGAAATCATCCACCATCAAATTGGTCACCGAAGCGATACCGCCCTGTGCCTTGGCTGTGTTGGCCTCCTCCAACGAGGTCTTACAACACAACGCAATCTTGTATTTCTCTGCGCGCGCTACCTTGAGCGCAAAACTCATACCGGCTACTCCGCCGCCGATAATCAAAAAATCGTATTTCTTAGTCATGTTAACTATTTATCGTGCCTTACACAAAGCAAAGACACTAAATGTTGCTCCTCTAAATTGCTTCATCGCTTTGAGACAACTTCGCATCGTCTCGCCGGTGGTTACCAAGTCATCTACAACCAATATATGCTTGTGATACATTTGCTCAGGATGGTTGACTGTAAATGCTTCAGCTACATTGGCCTTGCGCTCTTTTCCGCGCTGCAGCGCCTGCTTGGGTGTATTGCGTGTGCGCGTAACATGCGTTGTATCCACCGGTATCCCTGTTATTTCACTGATGCCTTTCGCAATATACTCCGCTTGGTTGTACCCTCTTTCTCTCAAACGCTTCGGGTGTAGCGGCATAGGAACGATTACCTCGATTTCATCGAAGAAATCCGCGTATAGCATCTCCATTGCTGCTTGGCGTCCTAACCAATACCCGATCATCGGTTGGTCGGCATATTTCATCTTATGAATAGCCGATCGTATCGAGTGGTCTTTCTCATAGAAGAGAAACGAAGCGGCGTGGTCTAGGTGCATCACCCGTTTAGCAGCCGCCTTGGACTGCGCTTCTCCCCATAAGGCCATCTCTGTACCATTCTCCCTGATTGCTGCTTGTTCGGTGCGGGGCAGCGACGAGATACACGACTCGCATAACTGCCCTCGCATCGCTTTCTCTCCGACATACCTACCGCATATCGGGCAGACCTGAGGGAAGATGAGACTAAAGAGTGACACCGTTCTTAAAGATCGCTATCTCGTGGTATCCGTTCTTCTCGTTATTGGTCTTGGCGCCGTTAGCTACCTCAATCACAAAGTCCGCAAAGCGTTTTGCTACTTCCTCCATCGGCTCACCTTCGGCGATGACACCGGCGTTGAAGTCAATCCAATTCGGTTTGTTCTTATACAGATTCGAATTGGTGGAGATCTTCATTGTCGGTACATAGGTGCCAAACGGTGTACCGCGACCGGTGGTAAACAATACCATGTGACATCCGCAGGAAGCGAGAGCCGTTGAAGCGACCAGATCATTACCCGGCGCAGACAGCAAGTTCAACCCTTTCACCTGCAGGCGCTCGCCATAAGGCATCACACCACGAACTAACGACTTTCCGCATTTTTGGGTACAGCCCAACGCTTTATCTTCCAGTGTCGAGATACCTCCGGCCTTATTACCCGGACTCGGGTTCTCGCCTACCGGTTCGCCATGACTCAGGAAATAATCTTTGAAATCGTTAATCAAATGTACGGTTTCATCGAACAATTCCTTGTTAGCACAGCGGTCCATAAGAATCGTTTCGGCGCCGAACATCTCCGGCACTTCTGTTAATACGGTCGTACCACCTTGAGCTACCAACCAATCACTCAGACAACCGAGCAGCGGGTTAGCGGTGATGCCACTGAATCCGTCACTACCGCCGCACTTCAAACCCACGCGCAGTTCACTCAAAGGAACCGCTTCGCGTTTGTCTTGTTGTGTCTTGGCGAATAGTTCACGCAAGATAGGCATGCAGTATTCTACCTCATCGCCTTCGATCTTTTGCGTTACAACGAATTTCACGCGATCTTCGTCGATTTCACCGCAGAATTCTTTGAAGATATCCGGTTGGTTATTCTCACATCCGAGACTCACTACCAGAATGGCACCTGCATTCGGATGATGAATCATGTCGCGCAAAATCTTCTTCGTGTTCTCATGATCATCGCCCAACTGCGAGCAACCGTAGTTATGCGGGAAAGCAAAGATATTATCGGCTCCGGTCTCCTGACGCAGACGCTCAGCGCATTTCTGGATGATGCCGTTCACGCAACCGACCGTCGGTATAATCCATACCTCATTGCGGATTCCAACCTGTCCGTCCTTGCGGCGATATCCCATAAAAGTCCTGTTTTCATCGGGGATATTCAGTACGACATCTTTCGGATGATACTCATATTCCAACAAACCTGCGAGGTTCGTCTTGATATTATTCTCGTTCATCCAACTGCCGGCTTTCTTTGCCTCGCGTGCATGACCGATCGGAAAACCGTACTTGATGACGTTCTCGCCTTCTGCCAGGTCTTTGATGGCTATCTTATGGCCGGCAGGCACGTCCTCAAGGACTGTAATCTGTTTGCCGTCCACTTCGATAACCGCACCTGCGGACTGCGGTTGTATTGCTACTACCACATTGTCCGCAGGATTGATTTTCAGAATATTCGTCATATTAGAACAAACTCTTAATTTTTGAAACAAGGCTGTCTACCTTATCGGCTGCGAGCATCAACTTAACCGTCTCAAGCATACCGATTTTCTCGATGGAATCGAGGTAAAGTGTAACAAGATCGGTCAGACCTGGGATCTTATTGAGGTCCTCTTTGCTCTCTTTCCAGATCACATCCGTAGCGCCGAGTACACCTTCTGCTACCTTGCGGGTGTCGCCCGTAGCCCAGAGTTGCTTGAGCAGATCCATGATCTCCTGTGCGTCATTCGGCTCGATAGGAGCACCGTCTTCACGAACACCACCTTTGTAGTACTCAATGATAGCAGCCAAACCGAGAACCAACCCCTTCGGCAGTTCTCCCTTACGCTCTAAGTAAACCTTCAGACCCGGCAGGTCGCGTGTCTCGAATTTCGGGAAGGAGTTCAGCATGATGGAGGTAACGGCGTGATCTACATACGGGTTGTTGAAACGCTCCAATACGCTTTCGCCATATGCCTTCAACTCGTCCTTCGGCAGATTCAGGGTCTCGAGCAATTCGTCGAACATCACTTTGTGGATGTATTTGCCCAGTACCTCGTGGTTGCAAGCGTCGCGAACGATGTTCACGCCACTCAGATAAGTAACAGGACTCAATACCGTGTGCGGGCCGTTCAGCAGCGTTACCTTGCGCTCGTGATACGGTTTCTCGCTCTCGGCAATCAGCACGTTCAAACCTGCCTTATTAGCCGGGAACTCAGCCTCCAACTCCTCGATACTCATATTCTCCGGTTTCTCAATCACCCAGAGGTGGAAGATCTCGGCTTGTACAACTAGGTTGTCGTTATAACCTATCTTCTCTTGAATAGCCGCGATGTCCTTGCGCGGGAAGCCCGGAACAATACGGTCTACGAGTGTTGCGCAAACGTAGTTGTATTTCTCGAACCACTCTTTGAAAGCCTTATAATCTGCGCCGAAGTCATCCTTCCACAACTCAATGTACTTGCGGATACAATCCTTCAAGTGGTGACCGTTCAGGAAGATCAACTCGCACGGCATGAAGATCAAACCCTTCGTCGGATCGCCGTTGAATGTCTTAAAACGACGGAACAGCAACTGAACCAATTTGCCCGGATACGAGCTGGCCGGTGCATCGGTGAATTTACAACTCGGATCAAAAGTGATACCTGCCTCAGTGGTGTTGGAAATCACAAAACGAATCTCCGGTTGCTCAGCCAATGCCATGTATGCCCAGTTCTGGGTGTACGGGTTCAACGCACGACTGATCACGTCAATACGCTCCAGACTGTTCACCGCTTCGCCCTTCAAACGGCCTTGCAGATTAACATGGTACAAGCAGTCCTGACCGTTGAGCCACTCGACCATACCTTTTTCAATCGGCTGAACAACAACCACCGAACCGTTGAAGTTCGTCTTGGCATTCATGTTCCATACAATCCAATCGACGAATGCGCGAAGGAAGTTACCCTCACCAAACTGGATGATTCTTTCGGGTGCTACGCTCTTCGGAGCGGTCCACTTGTTTAAAGCTTTTTTTGCCATAATGTAATAGATTTTATAGTTGTTTTTTGTGTTTCGCCATAATTTGCGCTGCAAATTTACACAAAAAAAATGACATACGCAAGAGGAGAATTGCTTTTTTGCACAAAAGTTGTCAAAAATTTGCATATTTCAAAAAAAAATAGTACTTTTGCAAGCGTTATGAGGTATACATTCTTATTTTTATGCGCATTCGCGCTGTTGGCCTGCAATAGACCATCGCGAGTCGAACAGTACAAAGCTGACAAACATCGGTCGGATAGTATTCACTTGGTGGAACAGACGACAAGTCTGGCATATTACCAATCCCAACTGGAGTCCTTGATGCCGGTAGCAGACAGCCTGTTGCCGTATTTCAAGTATGAAAAAAACGAGAAATACCAAGATCACGGGTACTATGTTGTAAACGGAAAACAAGGACTCCGCGTTAAAGTGCGAGACGATGGAAAAGAACCGATACTATTGTATCGTGATGGCAAACGAATAGAGAAAACAGACGACCCGATCTATGAACGCGCGGAGCACCTTCGAATCGTGATTTCCGACATTAAAGAATGCGAGAAACGGATCGCACGAACTTCACTCGAGGTGCAAAAATACGAGAAAAGATTACAAAAGCAATAAAATATTTGCATATTTGCAAAATATTTTGTAATTTTGCGCCGCAAAATATGTGTTGACGTATGTCTGAAAGTAAATACGAAAGTAAAATCACCTCCGCTCCTTGTTCTGCTTCGCAGATTTACCGCGTGCTGAGTAACTTGGAGAACTTGGAGCGTGTACGGCAATTTATCCCGCAAGAGAAAGTGCAGGAGATGGAGATTAGTGCCGACCGAGTGCGGCTGAAAGTGGACGGTTTGGCGCAGAAAATTACCATCGCCATAGTGGATCGCATTGAGAACGATACGGTGAAGTTCGGCGCGGAAGGGGTACCGATGGATGCGAATTTCTGGATTCAACTCAAAGAAGTCAGTCCGACGGACACGCGCATCAAATTGACCGTGAAGGCCGATATCCCCTTTATGTTCAAGATGATGGTAGATAAAAAACTGCAACAGGGATTGGATCAGGCAGCTGATATGCTCGCCCAATTCCCTTACGCCTCGTGGCAATAAATCAGAATTATGAAAAAACCTCGTATACACAAAGAAGGACGCGGCTTGATCGTGGGTACCGTGCTGCTCCTGTTTTTAATCAACATTCCGGTGTACCTGTTAACGACAGAGGTACATATGCAATGGATTTTCGGCATCACGCTGGCTTTGACGGCCATGCTGCTGGTGTTCGTTACATATTTCTTCCGTAACCCCGTGCGCGTGTTGGAGATTGATGACCCTAATTTTATTATCGCGCCCGCGGACGGACGCGTAGTGGTCGTAGAACCGACGGATGAGAACGAGTTCTTCCATGGGCGCAAACTCCAAGTGTCTATCTTCATGTCGCCCTTTAACGTACACGCCAACTGGTATCCTATTGAAGGAACAGTTCTCGTGTCCGAGCATCAGAAAGGTCGTCACAAAGGCGCATGGCTTCCCAAGTCCAGTACGGAAAATGAGCGCTCGCTCGTGGTCATCGAGACGCCGTCTAAAGTGCAGATTGCTGTTCGTCAGGTTGCCGGCGCTATGGCGCGGCGAATAGTTACCTACGCCAAACCCGGTCATCAGGCGCATCGAAACACCCACCTCGGATTCATCAAACTCGGCTCGCGTGTAGACATGTACCTCCCGCTTAATACGGAGATGTTCGTCACGGTTGGTGAAGCTGTGCGCGGTAACGAAACCATCATTGGACGCCTGCAGGATGATCCGACCATCAACACCAATGAAGAAGTTTAACCATTAAATACTAAATGTATGAATTTTGAAGAATTATTTGCGCAGTATCCCTGCCCGTTTACCGATGAGCAAGTAAAAGCTCAAGTGGCTGACATCGAAGCAAAACATTTTGCCGAGAATAATAACGTAGAGGTATGGAAAGAATGCCTCCACCAGATTGACTACACGACTCTGAGCGCAGACGATACGATCGCAAAAGTAGAGTTCATGGCCAACGCAGTCAATACTTTCGAACAGAAGTTCCCGGGCGTACCGAACGTAGCAGCTATCTGCGTGTATCCGGCTATGGCTGAGTTCGTTCGCAAAGCACTCAAAGACCCGAAATTCAATATCGCTTGCTGCTGTGCCGGATTCCCTGCTGCACAGACCTTCCCGGAGATCAAAGTGGCTGAGACCGCTCTCGCACTCAAAGCCGGTGCTACCGAAGTGGATATCGTCCTCTCTGTGGGCAAATTCCTCGAAGGGCGTTATCAGGATTGTTTCGATGAAATCGCAGAAATTAAGGCGGTTTGTGGCGAACACCACCTCAAAGTTATCCTTGAGACCGGACTCCTCAAAACAGCAGAGAATATTTGGAAAGCATCTATCCTCTCCATGGCAGCAGGTTGCGACTTTATCAAGACCTCTACCGGTAAGATCAGCGTGAACGCTACGCCGGAAGCTACCTTCGTCATGTGCCACGCTATCAAGGCTTGGAAAGAGAAAGCGGGCATCAAGATGGGTTATAAACCCGCCGGTGGCGTCTCCACGACCGATGAGGCAGTACAACACTTCACGCTTGTAAAAGAAATCCTCGGCGAAGAGTGGCTCAACAACGAGTGGTTCCGTTTCGGTGCTTCCCGTCTGGCCAATAACCTCCTCTCCTCTATTGTAGGAAAAGAAACCAAGCATTTTTAACAACTATCCTAGGTTCCTAGGTCCCTAGGCTCCTAGTTGTATTACAATGAATAAGATTCTTTCAAAGAAATTTTTCTCTGACAATGTAGCGGAGCTCGTAGTGGAAGCTCCGCTCATTGCGCGGAGCCGTAGAGCCGGCCATTTTGTCATCATCCGCGTGGATGCCAATTCCGAGCGCATCCCTCTGACCATTTCCGCGGCTGATATTGAACGCGGCACAATCACCCTCGTTGTTCAACAAATCGGCGTTTCTACGCGCAAACTCTTAGCAATGGAACCCGGCGAATGTCTTCACGATATCGTCGGACCGCTCGGCCGTGCAACACGTATTGAGAAATACGGCACAGTCGTTTGCGCTTGTGGTGGAGTAGGAGCTGCGCCGATGTTGCCTATCGCTGAAGCCCTGAAGAAAGCCGGCAACAAAGTGATCACCGTCCTGGCGGCGCGTAACAAAGACCTGCTTATCCTTCAGGAAGAACTCGCGCAGTGGTCCGATGAAGTGATCATCATGACCGACGACGGTTCGGCGGGTCAGCAAGGTGTGGTTACCGTAGGAGTAGAGCAAGTAATCAATCGCGAGAAGGTCGATAAGTGTATCACCATCGGCCCGGCGATCATGATGAAGTTCGTCGCTTTAACGACAGCCAAATACAACATCCCGACGGAAGCTTCGCTTAACACCATCATGGTCGATGGAACCGGTATGTGCGGTGCTTGTCGTGTTACCGTAGGCGGAAAAACGAAGTTCGTCTGCGTTGATGGACCCGAGTTCGACGCCCACGCAGTGGACTGGAACGAAATGCTTAGCCGAATGAAAGCTTTCAAGGCAGAAGAAACCGCAGCCCTCAATGCATACCAAGCCCAACAAGCATCCAAGAACGACGGTCAACCGACGGTCAACCGACGGTCAACCGACAGTAAAGGCCAATGTCAGGCTTCCATAAGGCCTGTAAAACCCTTCGAAGGCAAACCTAAAGATCGTGTAGCGATACCCCGTGTGCAGATGCCGGAATTGCGTCCGGAAGTGCGCGTTAAATCGCTCCACGAAGAAGTCAACCAAGGCCTCACTTTCGAACAGGCCATCACCGAATCCCATCGTTGTCTCAACTGCAAGAACCCGACCTGCGTTCAAGGCTGTCCGGTTAATATCAACATCCCGGGTTTCATCAAGACCCTCGAGACCGGCGATATCCTTGGCGCTGCGGCTGTCATCAAAGAGTCTTCTTCTCTGCCAGCAGTCTGTGGCCGTGTATGCCCGCAAGAGAAGCAATGCGAGTCGCAATGTATCCATCTCAAGATGGGCCACCCGGCCGTCGCTATCGGTTACCTCGAGCGT